>NZ_QAIU01000403.1:0-1925 GCF_003061205.1 Pseudomonas sp. HMWF006 | reverse complement strand
CGTGCGTACAGCGTCCTCGGCACCACGTTCGGTATCGGTCTGGCGTTCGGGCCTTTGGTGGCTGGCGCGTTGATCGAGGCATTCAACTGGCGGGCAATTTTTGTCTTTACCGCGTTGATCGGGGTGATCGCCATGGTCTTCGGCCTGCCACGCATGCGCGAAAGTCGTAACCCGGATGCCATGGGGCTGGATCGGCCGGGCACGATCAGCTTCAGCACGATGCTGGCGTTGTTCACCTTCGGCGTGATTCAGGCCCCGGAAAGCGGTTGGGGCAGCCCGCTGGTGGTTGGTCTGCTGAGTGCATCGGCATTGTTGTTGGCGGCGTTCGTGATGATCGAAATGCGCGTCAAACACCCGATGCTCGATCTGACCCTGTTTGGTTTTTCGCGCTTTATCGGCGTACAGATGCTGCCGATCGGCACCTGCTTTTGCTACATCGTGTTGGTGGTGATGCTGCCATTGCGTTTTATCGGCGTGGAAGGCTTGAGCGAAATCGACGCCGGCCTGCTGTTGCTGGCGCTGTCGGCACCGATGCTGGTGGTGCCGATGCTGGCGGCGTCGATGACCCGGTTTGTTTCGGCGGGGATCTTGTCGGGGATTGGTTTTCTGATCGCTGCATCAGGGTTGCACGCGTTGAGTCTGTACAACATCGGCGAACCGAAATCCGCCTTGGTCATGGCGATGGTGTTGATCGGGATTGGCACCGGTTTACCGTGGGGCTTGATGGACGGTTTGTCGGTCAGCGTTGTACCGAAAGCGCGCGCAGGGATGGCGGCGGGGATCTTCAACACTGTGCGAGTGGCGGGTGAGGGCATTGCGCTGGCGGTTGTCGCCGCAGTGCTGACCTCGCTGTTGCAAACCGATCTGACAAATGCAGTGGCAGGCAGTGTCGATGCGGCGCTGATTGCCGAGACCGCGCACCGGGTCACCACCGGCGATATGGCCCACGCAATCAACACCGTTGCGGGGCTGACAAATGAACGTCTGGTGGACGGGTATGCGTCGGCGTTTCAATATCTGTTGCACATCCTCACGTTGATTACTCTGGTCTCGGCGGCGGTGGTGCTGGGGTTGTTGAGCAAGGGGCAGACTGTCACGGAAGCGCAGCATGTCGCGACATGACAGCCAACGCTTGTGGCAGCGGTCGCTCCCGCAAAACCCATGCAGGCGCAGGCCTGCAGGGAGATGGGTAACGCCTGGGATCATCGATTATTTGCGATCCAGCCACACGGTTTGCGCGTTGCAGAATTCGCGTACGCCGAAGTGCGACAGTTCGCGGCCGAAACCGCTTTTTTTCACGCCGCCGAAGGTCACGCGCGGGTCGCTGGCGGAGTAGCCGTTGATGAACACGCCGCCGGTCTCCAGCTCGCAGGTCAGTTGCTGGGCCAGCTGTATGTTAGCGGTGTAGATCGTCGCGGTCAGGCCGAACTCGCTGTCGTTGGCCAGGGCCACCGCATGCGCGCAATCGCGGGCGGTGATGATCGACGCCACCGGGCCGAACAGTTCCTGTTTGAACGAGGTCATGCGGTCGGTGACATCGGCCAGCACGGTCGGCTCGTAGTAGTTGCCCGGACCTTCGGCCTTGCTGCCGCCGAGCAGGAGGGTGGCGCCTTCTTCGAGGGTGTCGCGCACTTGCTGATCAAGTTCGTCACGCAGGTCGAAACGTGCCATCGGGCCGATGTAGGTGTCGGCGGACAACGGATCGCCGACCTTCAGTTTGCGCGTCGCTTCGACGAATTTGCGGGTGAATTCCTCGACCACACCTTCTTCGATGATCAGGCGCTTGGCCGCAGCGCACACCTGGCCGGAGTTCTGGTAACGACCGATGACGGCTGCTTGAACGGCTTCGTCGAGATCGGCGTCATTGAGCACGATGAACGGGTCGGAACCGCCCAGCTCCAGCACGCATTTTTTCAGCGCAGCAC
>NZ_QAIU01000032.1:0-2138 GCF_003061205.1 Pseudomonas sp. HMWF006 | reverse complement strand
CTCAATACTCCGTCACCTTGTCCTCACGCAAAACCCACCCGGCCTCGCCCGCCACCAACGTGTATTGAACCTGGCGCATCTTCCCCGTGCGGCCTGCGCCTGCGTCAGCGCTGTCATACACCGGGAAGCGCTGCACCAGCCGGTTTTCCACCACTGCAAACGAATCCTCGCCCTGATAACCCTCGGCGGTTTTCGGGTTGTCGCTGACCGGGGGCAAGTAGATTTCGCTCAGGGATTTTTTGTTATTGGCTGAATAGGCGATCAGATCGCCCGGCATGCCGCGCCCGGGCGAGCGGGTAAACACGTAGAGTTCAGGGGAGCCGTCGTTATTGAGGTCAGCGACTTCGGCACGCACGACCTCACCGGTGAGCGCCCGG
Organism: Pseudomonas sp. HMWF006; assembly: GCF_003061205.1. NCBI lineage: Bacteria > Pseudomonadati > Pseudomonadota > Gammaproteobacteria > Pseudomonadales > Pseudomonadaceae > Pseudomonas > Pseudomonas sp. HMWF006. The sequence goes on along the minus strand of NZ_QAIU01000032.1, from coordinate 1,761 downwards.
CTGATGATCGCGTTATCGATCTCCAGACCTTTGAGGGTGATGCGCAGCGTCGGTTTGCCGTCAACCTGTTCGGTGCTGACATGAAAGGAAATGCCCTGCCATTCCAGCGTCTGCTCGAATGGCTGTTTGCCGCGGCTGGCATCGCCATTGACCAGTCTCAGAGACAACTCGTAGTTGGCCACCTCGTTGCGCCGTGCGGCATTGCGCATGAGATAGACTTGAACCGTGTACTCGCCATCGGCCGGCAATGTTCCGAGGAAGTGATTGCCCATGATCGAACCGTTGAACAGCGCGTAATCCGCGCCCTTGGCGGTGATGTTGAAATAGGCGGAGGTGTTGGACGGTTTGAAGTCGACGGTGAGCAACTGGCCGGCCCTGGCATTGAATCTGTACTCCGCGGTCTGGTCACCCTTGATCGACTGTTTGCGCTGGACGCTGTCGGCGCTGGTTGTGAAAGCGATCGGTTCGACGCGCACAGCGCCAGCATCTGCTGCGTGGACAGGCAGGGAAATCAGTATGGCCAGCGCGGCGGCGATCCAGGTTTTCATCTTCAACTCCATTGCATCTCGATGTTTGCAGCATAGAGGCTGCGTCGAGCAGTCGCCCAGTGATTACGCGGATTAAATGTTGCTGGATTTGAGCACGTGCTTGGGGTGATGTTCCCTGACACCAATCAGCTGTTCACATAATTCTCACCTGATTTTTGCCATGATCATTGCCGTTACTCCATAGGCTCAAACGAGTGATCCCGTCATGAATGTCAGCGTTCTCTACGCTTTGGTTGCGGCCGCGCTGTTTGGCGCCAGTACGCCACTTGCCAAGCTGCTGGGGGCACAGATTTCGCCGATACTGTTGGCCGGGCTGCTCTATCTGGGCAGTGGTCTGGGCTTGACCCTCCTGCGTGTTGCCCGCGATCGAGGCTGGCAGCGTTCCGGACTCGGCACCGGCGAATGGCCGTGGCTGGTCGGCGCCATCGGCTTCGGCGGTGTGCTGGCGCCGGTGGCGTTGATGTTCGGTTTGACCAGGACATCCGGCGCCAGCGCGTCACTGATGCTCAACCTGGAATCGGTGCTCACGGCGCTGCTGGCCTGGGTGGTGTTCAAGGAAAATGCCGATCGGCGAATCGTACTTGGCATGCTCGCCATCGTGGCCGGCGGCGTGGTGTTGTCATGGCCGCAGGGGGCCATATCGGCGCAAGACTGGATCGGGCCACTGGCCGTCGCCTTCGCCTGCTTTTGCTGGGCCATCGACAATAACCTCACGCGGAAAGTCTCTGCCTCGGACGCACTGTTCATCGCCGGCAGCAAAGGCCTGGTCGCCGGTGTGGTCAACTGCGGCCTGGCCTTATTCATCGGCAAACAATTGCCCGCCGCCGACTCGCTGGTGCCGATCCTGCTGGTCGGTTTTCTCGGCTACGGCATCAGCCTGGTGATGTTCGTCCTCGCCCTGCGCGGACTGGGCAGTGCGCGCACCGGCGCGTACTTTTCCACCGCGCCGTTTCTGGGCGCAGCTATCTCGATTCTGCTACTGGGCGAGTCAATATCGCTGATGTTCCTGCTCGCTGCCGCGTTAATGGCCGTAGGGGTATGGATTCACCTGATGGAAAACCATGCCCACGAGCATCAGCACGAACGGCTCGAGCACGATCATCGCCACACACACGACGAGCACCATCAGCATACGCACGGGTTTGAATGGGACGGGACGGAGCCGCACAGCCATCCGCATGTGCATACGCCGATGCGGCATAGTCATGCGCAC
>NZ_QAIU01000402.1:0-8629 GCF_003061205.1 Pseudomonas sp. HMWF006 | reverse complement strand
GGTTTGCCGGCAGCGTATTTAAGACTGGGAGCGACCAGCGCATCGAAGCGTTTCAGCGCCTCGGAGCCAATCAAAAGCGGGTATTGGAACGCACTACGGTCGGTCAGGTTCACTTCGATGCTGCGCAAAGCCGAACCCATGCAGATATCCAGCTCGATCACCGGGCGGGCAGTGTACTTTTTGCCTTCTTCCGGGTCGTAGTCGCCGGCGCGGCGCTTGATCTTGCTGACCCGCGCCAGCGGCCGTTCGATCGGGTGCGAATGCGCGGCGTCGATCGCCAGGTAAAAGCGTACCCACGACTCGCCGTTGCGTTTGAAGCGTTTGATGTCGCGGGCGCTCAGTGATGCGGTTTTCGCACCGGTGTCGAGTTTGGCCGCGACTTCCAGATTGATGCCATCGAGCGACGCGTATTCGTTAAGGCCGTACACGGTTTTTTCCCCCGCTGCGGCGAGGCCGGGCAGGCAAAACAGAGCAAAAAAGGTGGGGAAGGGCTTGAGTCTCATAAATCCTGGTGCGCAGCGTTCCGTTCTCGGTTCAAGGGCTTGGCAGCAGGCTTTCCTGCCTGCGCCAGCACCTTCGTGTGCCTATCAGCTTTTTATGACAAGCCGTACAAATGGCCAGCAAATGCGGGCGGCATTCTAGCACGGTGGTTTTATGGCGCCAGCGCCTGCGGCGGTCTATAACCCTGGGGCTTCTGCTCCCACAGGTGATTGGCTGATCAAAAGGACCATTGGCTGTGGTTATTAGACGATTGTCGACAATGTGTATTTATCCTTTGACGGACGCGGGTGAATTGGCTAGTTTTTGCCGCATTGGATTTAAAGGTGTCGACAATTATGCTGGATCAACTCGATCCCCCGGTCATCAGCGGCGACGATTCCGAGACGCTCTCGGAAAACGTCTTCCGACGCATCCAGGCGGCCATCGTCAAGGGTGAGATCGCCCCGGGCAGCAAGATCTCCGAGCCGGAGCTGGCGCGCACCTACGGCATCAGCCGCGGGCCGCTGCGTGAGGCCATTCATCGGCTCGAAGGCCAGCGCCTGCTGGTGCGGGTACCGCACGTCGGCGCACGAGTGGTGTCGCTCAGCCACGCCGAACTGCTCGAACTCTACGAAATACGCGAGTCCCTCGAAGGCATGGCCTGCCGTCTGGCGGCCGAACGCATGAGCGTCGAAGACATCGACGAACTGCGCCGGGTGCTGGAAACCCATGAGCGCGATGCGGCGTTTCAGGCCGGCGTCGGCTACTACCAGCAGGAAGGCGATTTCGACTTCCATTACCGGATCATCCAGGGCAGCGGCAATCGCACCCTGACCCAGATGCTCTGCGGCGAGTTGTACCAACTGGTGCGCATGTACCGTATCCAGTTTTCCACCACGCCGAACCGCCCGCGTCAGGCCTTTGCCGAACACCACCGGATTCTCGATGCCATCGCCGACCGTGACGGCGAGCTCGCGGAATTGTTGATGCGCCGCCACATCGGCGCCTCGAAACGCAACATCGCCCGTCATTACCAGGACGGCGCCGACAATAAGACAGCCACTGAACGAGGTGAGTCATGAGTTCCAAGCAGAACACTCCAGGCCAGCGTTTCCGCGATGCGGTCGCCAGCGAGCATCCCTTGCAAGTGGTCGGCGCGATCAACGCCAACCACGCGCTGCTGGCCAAGCGCGCCGGCTTCAAAGCGATCTACCTGTCCGGTGGCGGCGTCGCTGCAGGTTCGCTCGGTGTGCCGGACCTGGGCATCACCGGCCTGGATGACGTGCTGACCGACGTGCGTCGTATCACCGATGTCTGCGACCTGCCGCTGCTGGTGGATGTGGATACCGGTTTCGGTTCGTCGGCGTTCAACGTGGCGCGCACCGTCAAGTCGATGATCAAGTTCGGCGCGGCGGCGATTCACATCGAAGACCAGGTCGGTGCCAAGCGCTGCGGCCACCGTCCGAACAAGGAAATCGTCAGCCAGCAGGAAATGGTCGATCGCATCAAGGCCGCCGTCGATGCCCGTACCGACGACAGCTTCGTGATCATGGCGCGTACCGATGCGCTCGCGGTGGAAGGCCTGGAATCGGCTCTGGATCGCGCCGCTGCGTGCATCGAGGCGGGCGCCGACATGATCTTTCCGGAAGCCATTACCGAACTGGAGATGTACAAACTGTTCGCCAGCCGCGTGAAGGCACCGATCCTCGCCAACATCACCGAGTTCGGCGCGACGCCGCTGTACACCACCGAGCAGCTTGCGGGAGCGGATGTGTCGCTGGTGCTGTACCCGCTGTCGGCATTCCGCGCGATGAACAAGGCGGCGGAAAACGTCTACACCGCGATCCGCCGTGATGGCACGCAGCAGAATGTCATCGACACCATGCAGACTCGCATGGAGCTTTACGACCGCATCGACTACCACACCTTCGAGCAGAAGCTCGATGCGTTGTTTGCACAAAAGAAAGGCTGACCAACACCCCTGTGGGAGCGAGCCTGCTCGCGATGGGCGTTAACGATAACGCGGTGTTCCTGATGTGCCGAGGTGTTCCAGCCACCTTCGCGAGCAGGCTCGCTCCTACAAGTTTCCCTACAAATTCAAGAAGATTGGAGACAGCAATGGCCGAAGCAAAAGTACTCAGTGGCGCCGGGCTCCGTGGCCAGGTGGCCGGGCAAACCGCACTGTCCACCGTGGGCCAGGCCGGTGCCGGGCTGACCTATCGCGGCTACGACGTGCGTGAACTGGCGGCAGACGCGCAGTTCGAAGAAGTGGCTTACCTGCTGCTGTACGGAGAGCTGCCGACCCAGGCACAACTCGACGCCTACCAGCAAAAGCTGAGCAAGCTGCGCGACCTGCCGCAAGCACTGAAAGAGGTGCTCGAACGCATTCCCGCCGACGCCCACCCGATGGACGTGATGCGCACTGGTTGCTCGTTCCTCGGCAATATCGAGCCGGAGAAAGACTTCTCCGAACAGCGCGACAAGACCGACCGCCTGCTGGCGGCGTTCCCGGCGATCATGTGCTACTGGTATCGCTTCAGCCACGACGGCAAGCGCATCAACTGCGTCAGCGACGAGCCAACCATCGGCGGCCACTTCCTGCACCTGCTGCACGACAAGAAGCCGAGTGAACTCCACGTCAAAGTGATGAACGTGTCGCTGATTCTTTACGCCGAACATGAATTCAACGCCTCGACCTTTACCGCCCGGGTCTGCGCGTCGACCCTGTCTGACCTGTATTCCTGCGTCACGGCTGCCATCGGTTCGCTGCGCGGCCCGCTGCACGGCGGCGCCAACGAAGCGGCGATGGAAATGATCGAACGCTTCTCGTCGCCGGAAGAGGCGATCAAGGGCACCCTCGGCATGCTTGAGCGCAAGGACAAGATCATGGGCTTCGGCCACGCGATCTATAAGGACAGCGATCCGCGCAACGAGGTGATCAAGGGCTGGTCGAAAAAACTCGCTGACGAAGTCGGTGACAAGGTGCTGTTCCCGGTCTCCGAAGCCATCGACAAGACCATGTGGGAGCAGAAGAAACTGTTCCCTAACGCCGACTTCTACCATGCCTCGGCGTACCACTTCATGGGCATCCCGACCAAGCTGTTCACGCCGATCTTCGTCTGCTCGCGCCTGACCGGCTGGGCCGCCCACGTGTTCGAACAGCGCGCCAACAACCGCATCATCCGTCCGAGCGCCGAGTACATCGGCGTAGAACAGCGCAAGTTCGTGCCAATCGAACGTCGCTGAATGGTGCGGGCCAACCATCGGCATTGAAATCACCCAGATCCTGTGGGAGCGAGCTTGCTCGCGAATGCGGTAGATCAGTCGACATTGATGTTGAATGTCAGTCCGTCTTCGCGAGCAAGCTCGCTCCCACAGTGGTCGATGTGAATTTGAGGTCGGTACCAGGCCCACCCTTTGAAACCACCGTGACCCGAGTCCTGACCCGATGAACACAGCATTCCGCAAGAACCTGCCCGGCAGTTCCCTGGATTACTTCGACGTCCGTGCGGCGGTCGAGGCGATTCAGCCCGGCAGCTACGACACCCTGCCGTACACCTCCCGCGTGTTGGCGGAAAACCTCGTGCGTCGCTGCGATCCGGCCACGCTCACTGATTCCCTCAAACAACTGATCGAGCGTAAACGCGACCTCGACTTCCCGTGGTTCCCGGCGCGCGTGGTGTGCCACGACATTCTTGGCCAGACCGCACTGGTCGACCTCGCCGGCCTGCGTGACGCGATCGCCTTGCAGGGCGGTGACCCGGCGCAGGTCAACCCGGTGGTGCCGACGCAATTAATCGTCGACCACTCGCTGGCGGTGGAAGCGGGCGGTTTCGACAAGCAGGCGTTCGAGAAGAACCGCGCCATCGAAGACCGGCGCAACGAAGACCGTTTCCACTTCATCAACTGGACCAAAAAGGCCTTCAAGAACGTCGACGTGATCCCGCCAGGCAACGGCATCATGCACCAGATCAACCTGGAGAAAATGTCGCCGGTGATCCAGGTGCGCGATGGCGTGGCGTTCCCTGACACCTGCGTCGGCACCGACAGCCACACCCCGCACGTCGATGCGCTGGGCGTGATTGCTATCGGCGTCGGTGGCCTCGAAGCCGAAAGCGTGATGCTCGGCCGTGCCTCGTGGATGCGCCTGCCGGAAAGCGTCGGCGTCGAACTGACCGGCAAGCTGCAACCGGGCATCACCGCCACCGACATGGTGCTGGCGCTGACCGAGTACCTGCGCAAACAGAAAGTCGTCGGCGCATGGCTGGAGTTCTTCGGCGAAGGTGCGTCGGCGCTGACCCTCGGCGACCGCGCGACCATCTCCAACATGGCCCCGGAATACGGCGCCACCGCGGCGATGTTCTACATCGACCAGCAGACCATCGACTACCTGAAACTCACCGGTCGCGAAGATCAGCAAGTGCAACTGGTCGAGCAGTACGCCAAGCTCAACGGCCTGTGGGCCGACAGCCTGAAAGGCGCGCAATACGAGCGCGGCCTGACGTTCGACCTGTCGTCGGTGGTGCGCAACATGGCCGGCCCGAGCAACCCGCACGCCCGCGTCGCGGTGGCGGATCTGGCGGCCAAAGGCATCTCCGGGCAGTGGGATGACGTGCCGGGGCAAATGCCTGACGGCGCAGTGATCATCGCCGCCATCACCAGTTGCACCAACACCAGCAACCCGCGCAACGTGATTGCCGCCGGCCTGCTGGCGCGCAATGCCAACAAACTCGGCCTGACCCGCAAGCCGTGGGTCAAATCCTCGCTGGCGCCGGGCTCGAAAACCGTCGCGCTGTACCTCGATGAAGCGGGGCTGACCACGGAGCTGGAGCAACTGGGTTTCGGTGTCGTCGCGTTCGCCTGCACCACTTGCAACGGCATGTCCGGCGCACTCGATCCGGTGATCCAGCAAGAGATCATCGACCGCGATCTTTACGCGACTGCAGTGCTCTCCGGCAACCGTAACTTCGACGGCCGCATTCACCCGTACGCCAAGCAGGCGTTCCTCGCTTCGCCGCCGCTGGTGGTCGCTTACGCCATTGCCGGCACCATCCGTTTCGACATCGAGAAGGACGTGCTGGGCGTGGTCGACGGCAAGCAAATCCGCCTGAAAGACATCTGGCCGAGCGACGAAGAAATCGACGCGGTGGTGAAGTCGTCGGTGAAGCCGGAGCAGTTCCGTCAGGTCTACATTCCGATGTTCGCCATTCACGAAGACACCGGCCCGAAAGTCACGCCGCTGTACGACTGGCGCGAGATGAGCACCTACATCCGCCGTCCGCCGTACTGGGAAGGCGCGCTGGCCGGGGCCCGTCCGCTCAAGGGCATGCGCCCGCTGGCGGTGCTGCCGGACAACATCACCACCGATCACCTGTCGCCCTCCAACGCGATCATGCTCGACAGCGCCGCTGGCGAATACCTGGCGAAAATGGGCCTGCCGGAAGAGGACTTCAACTCCTACGCCACGCACCGGGGTGACCACCTGACTGCGCAACGCGCGACCTTTGCCAACCCGAAACTGTTCAATGAAATGGTCGTGGAAAACGGCAAGGTCAAACAGGGTTCCCTGGCGCGAGTGGAGCCGGAAGGCAAAGTGATGCGCATGTGGGAAGCCATCGAAACCTATATGGAGCGCAAGCAGCCGCTGATCATCATTGCCGGTGCCGATTACGGTCAGGGTTCGTCCCGCGACTGGGCGGCCAAGGGCGTGCGCCTGGCAGGCGTCGAAGCGATCGTCGCCGAAGGTTTCGAGCGCATCCACCGCACCAACCTGGTGGGCATGGGTGTGTTGCCGCTGGAGTTCAAACCCGGCACCGACCGCCACACCCTGGCCATCGACGGCAGCGAAACCTACGACGTGATCGGTGCCCGCACGCCACGCGCCGACCTGACGCTGGTGATCCATCGCAACAACGGCGAGCGCGTCGAAGTGCCGGTGACCTGCCGCCTCGATACCGCTGAAGAAGTGTCGATCTATGAGGCCGGCGGCGTGTTGCAGCGCTTCGCCCAGGACTTCCTCGAAGAGTCGGCGGCTGCCGTTTAAACCAGTTAAGCGACCAAGGGATGATAAGTCCCTTGGTCCTTTGAGGAGCAACCATGGCTCACGCACCACAGATCAAAATCCCCGCCACCTACATGCGCGGCGGTACCAGCAAAGGCGTGTTTTTCAGCCTCAAGGATCTGCCTGAAGCCGCGCAGATTCCCGGTCCGGCCCGCGACGCCTTGCTGCTGCGGGTGATCGGCAGCCCCGACCCGTACGACAAACAGATCGACGGCATGGGCGGTGCCACCTCGAGCACCAGCAAAACCGTGATCCTGTCGAAAAGCATCAAGGCCGATCACGACGTCGATTACCTGTTCGGTCAGGTGTCCATCGACAAGCCGTTCGTGGACTGGAGCGGCAACTGCGGCAACCTCTCGGCGGCGGTCGGTTCGTTCGCCATCAGCCATGGTCTGGTCGATGCCAGCCGCATTCCGTACAACGGCGTGGCGGTGGTGCGCGTGTGGCAGGCCAACATCGGCAAGACCATCATCGCCCACGTGCCGATCACCAACGGTGAGGTGCAGGAAACCGGTGATTTCGAACTCGACGGCGTGACTTTTCCGGCGGCCGAAGTGCAGGTCGAATTCATGGACCCGGCGGCCGAAGAAGAGGGCGGCGGCGGTTCGATGTTCCCCACCGGCAACCTGGTCGATCAGCTTGAGGTGCCGGGCGTTGGCACGTTCCAGGCGACCATGATCAACGCCGGGATCCCGACGATTTTCGTCAACGCCGAAGACATCGGCTACACCGGCACCGAGCTGCAAAGCGCGATCAACAGCGATCCGAAAGCGCTGCAGATGTTCGAAACCATCCGCGCCTACGGTGCGCTGCGCATGGGCCTGATCAGCCATCTGGATGAAGCGGCCAAGCGGCAGCACACACCGAAAGTCGCGTTCGTGGCCAAGCCTGCGGATTACGTTGCGTCCAGCGGCAAGGCGATTGCCGCCGGTGACGTCGACCTGCTGGTGCGTGCGCTGTCGATGGGCAAATTGCACCACGCGATGATGGGCACGGCAGCGGTGGCGATTGGCACGGCTGCGGCGATTTCCGGAACTCTGGTCAACCTTGCGGCGGGTGGCGTCGAGCGCAATGCCGTGCGCTTCGGTCATCCGTCCGGGACCCTGCGCGTCGGCGCCGAGGCCAGTCTGGAAAACGGTGAGTGGGTGGTGAAGAAAGCCATCATGAGCCGCAGTGCGCGGGTGCTGATGGAAGGCTACGTGCGCGTGCCCGGCGACTCCTTCTGACCCAGTACATAACCCCCTCGTAGGAGCTGCCGAAGGCTGCGATCTTTTGATTTTGTTTTTGAAGATCAGGATCAAAAGATCGCAGCCTTCGGCAGCTCCTACAGGGAGTGAATTCAATAATAAAAATTGCCAGCCTGAACCGAGGTCCCATCAACGAACCACTGCCAGAGTGAATCGAACATGAGCGCCAACGTCGACCTGAACAACCGCCCCGACTACGACCGTGTCCTGCAGGACATCGCCGATTACGTCCTCACTTTCAAAATCCAGTCTGCCGAAGCCCTCGATACCGCCCGCAACTGCCTGATGGATACGTTGGGCTGTGGCCTGCTGGCGCTGCGTTTTCCCGAATGCACCAAACACCTGGGCCCGCTCGTCGAAGGCACCGTGGTGCCATTTGGCGCGCGAGTCCCGGGCACGTCGTATCGCCTCGACCCGGTTAAAGCCGCGTGGGACATCGGCTGCATCGTGCGCTGGCTCGATTACAACGACACCTGGCTCGCCGCCGAGTGGGGGCACCCGTCGGACAACCTCGGCGGGATTCTCGCGGTAGCCGATCACCTGTCGCAAAAGCGCCTGGCCAATGGTGAAGCGCCGCTGACGGTGCGCGATGTGCTCGAAGCGATGATCATGGCCCACGAGATTCAAGGCGTGATCGCGCTGGAAAACTCTTTCAATCGCGTCGGCCTCGATCATGTCCTGCTGGTGAAGGTTGCTTCGACTGCGGTCACCGCGAAACTGATGGGCGCCAGCCGCGAGCAACTGTTGTCGGCGTTGTCGCATGCCTTCGCCGACGGGCAGGCGCTGCGCACCTATCGCCATGCGCCGAATGCCGGGTCGCGCAAATCCTGGGCGGCGGGGG
>NZ_QAIU01000401.1:36206-37385 GCF_003061205.1 Pseudomonas sp. HMWF006 | reverse complement strand
ACCATTCCTGCAACGGCAGGTCGATGCGGTACAGGTTGGTGCCGTCCAGCGACGGCGGCTGGTTGGTGACTTCGTGGGTTTCGGCGAACTGATGCAGGTTCATGACGGGGCTCCTTTGGTCAGCCAGAGAACCAGTTAAGCACCGCCCCACGCCCCATCAAAGTGTCATATCCGCCGAACTGGCGGCGCTTTTACCCTATCAACAACACAACACCCGGCGCTCCAGCGCGGACTGCAAATCCTCGAATTTCACCGGCTTGTTGAGGTAGTCGATCGGCGCTCCGCTGGCGCACAGCTCGCGATCGGCGCTCAGCGCCAGCATGAATACCGGCAGACTGGCGCAACCTGGCAAGGCGTGGATCTGGCAAGCCAGCGCCGCGCCATCCTGTGCGGGCAACTGGCAATCGATCAGCACCGCGTCGAAGCTTTCGCGCTGCAGGCAATCCAGCGCCGCCGCACCATTATCGGCAGTACGCACGCGGAAACCGAGCTTGAGTAACATGCCGCGCATCACCAGTTGGTTGACGCTGTTGTCATCCACCAGCAGCACTGTGCAGTCCTGCGGTTCACGCACACAATCGCGCGATGGCTGGGGTGTTGGCGCCGCCTCGACCGCCGGCAGCTCGAACTCGACATCGAGCTGGAAGCGGCTGCCGCGACCGGGTTCGGAACGATGCGTGAGTTTACCGCCGAGCAATTCCACCAGTTGCCGGCAGATCGCCAGGCCGACGCCCAATCCGCCGTACTCGCGTGTCATTGACCCGTCGAGCTGGAAGAAGCGCTGATACAGGGTTGCCTCGCCCAGGTCGGTAAAACCGATGCCGGTGTCAATCACCGCAAACGACAGCGCCAGACGATTGTCCGACGCAGGCTTGCCGGTCACGCGCAGGGCCAGACCGCCGACGCGGGTGAACTTGATCGCGTTGTCGAGCAGGCATTCCAGGCATTGCGCCAGTTTCACGCTGTCGCCGTGCAAACGGTCCGGCAGGGTCGGCAGTACCTCGACCTTGAAGTCCAGCGACTTGCTCGCCGCGTTGCCGTCGAACTGCAGCCGCAACGCCTCGACCACCCCGCGCAGGCTGAAACTGTCCGGCGTCGCCTTGAGCTTGCCGGCCTGCAGTTCGGTGAGGGTGAGGATGCCGTTGACCATGCGCATCATGTCGCGGGCGGAACCGGCGG
>NZ_QAIU01000401.1:32576-36196 GCF_003061205.1 Pseudomonas sp. HMWF006 | reverse complement strand
GGTCAGGGTCGCGAGGAATTCGTCCTTGAGCTTGTTGCTGTGGGCCAATTGCTGGTTGAGCACTTCGAGCTTCTGCCCGGCGTCGAACAGGGTCTGCGCCTGCTGCTCGCGCATCGCGTTGATGCGGTCGGCCAGCGCCAGCGACAGCAGCGCCACTTCGATGGCCGAGCCGATCTGGCTGGCGTACATGGTCAGGAACACGTTCGGCAGCAGGCCCAGCACCATCAGCGTATTGATGATGCCGCCGAGCAGAAACGCCGACCAGGCAATGATGAAATAACGCGCCACCCGCAGGCCGCGCCACCAGGCCAGAATCCCCGCGGCGAAAATCACCACGGTAAACGTCAGCGCCAGCAGGGTCGCCAACCGCAACGACAGGGCGTAACTGGTCATCAGCGACAAACCCACCACCAGCGCACTGAATGCGATCAGGCCGATCAGTACGCGATCCAGCCAGCGGCTGTGGTTGTTCGTCTGCAGGAAGCTGCGTGCGAACTGACTGCCGAACAGCCCCGCACAGCCGATGAAGAAAGGCGTGGCGGCGTTGGCCCACCACGGATTGTCCGGCCAGAAATACTCGACCGCCGCCCCGTTCACCGACAGTTGATACAGACCGAACGAGGCGATGTAGAAGATGTAATAGAGGTAGCTGGTGTCGCGCACGCTCAGGTAGATGAACAGGTTGTAGACCAGCATCCCCAGCAACACGCCATAAATGATGCCCAGTACGTACAGGCGCACCGGTTGGTCTTCGAGGTACGCGGTGCTCGACCACAACGTTACCGGCGCCTGGATCGAGCCTTCGCTGGCCAGGCGCAGGTACACCGAGCGTTGTTGATCGGGCTTGAACTCAAGGTCGAACAAGTAGTTGTTCTGACGGATCTCGCGACTGGCGAACGGCAACGCATCACCGGTCTGTCGGATCAGGCGATAGTCGCCATTGGCATCGGCCATATACAGATCAAGATGATCAAGCGGCGGGTACGCCAGCTCCAGCAGCCAGGTGCGTTGCGCGGCGGGATTGGCCGGACGGTAATGCAGGTCGATCTTCAGCCAGAACGCCGAACGCGAGTAACCGGCGTTGAGCGTGGCTTTATCGTGGAGTTTGAAATTGCCCGCCGCCGCTTGAGCGCGGACGTCGGCGATGCTCGCCTGACCACTCGGGTCTTCGAACACTTGCAAGGAGCGGCCCAGGGGAAGGCTCTGAGTGTTTTCGTCGAATTCGACGGCGCTTGCGAGGAGGGGCAAGCAGAACAGCAATATCAGCAAATAGCGCATTGAAGCCCCAGCGTGGCTCGTCCGGTTGCGTCAGGAAGCCCCCCATTCCCTTTGAGTAGACGTAAAACCGGTATTACCCGTTATTGGTTTGGATCCAGACTAGCATAGCCGTTGATGGCCATTAAGCACCATCGAAATTTTTCCTACAAAGGCTCTAGAACGGGCGTTTCAGAGCAAAGTCGCGGGCTAGAGCTGTTGAGTTGGTCAACTACCTGCAACAGCGGATGTGGTGAATACCTGTGTGGCGAGGAACCACTGACAGGACTGAACCCCAAAATCAGGTTTGGTGGTAAGCTCGCGCACCATGAATATCTACAGCTCCCGCCCCGTTGTCCTCTGTCTCTCCGGCCACGACCCCAGTGGTGGCGCCGGCTTGCAGGCAGATATCGAAGCCTTGCTCGCGCAGGGTTGCCATGCGGCTCCGGCCGTCACCGCCCTGACCGTGCAAGACACCGTCAACGTCACTGACTTCCGCGTCCTCGACCGTGAGTGGGTACTGGCCCAGGCCAGTGCCGTGCTCAACGACTCCGAAGTCGCGGCGGTCAAACTGGGCATGCTCGGTTCGCTGGAAATGGTCGACACCGTAGTCGAACTGCTTTCGGCGCACCCGCACCTGCCGGTGGTCTGCGACCCGGTGCTGCGCGCCGGCGGCGGCGGACGCCTGGGCAAGGACGAGGTCGGTTATGCGATGCGCGAGCGTCTGCTGCCGCTGTCGATCATCGCCACCCCCAATCTTCCTGAAGCGCGCATCCTCGCCGAACTGCCCGAAGGCACTGCAGACGAGTGCGCGGAAAAACTCCTGCCGTTCGTCAAAAACCTGCTGATCACCGGCGGCCATGGCGACGAAACTGAAATCCACAATCGCCTGTACAGCCGTGACGGCCTGCGCGAAACCTTCTATTGCCAGCGTTTGCCAGGCAGCTATCACGGTTCCGGTTGCACGCTGGCCAGCGCTATCGCCGGTCGCCTGGCCCAAGGCGAACACCTCGCCAGCGCCGTACGCACGGCACTGGATTACACCTGGCGCACCCTGCGCGATGCCGAACAACTGGGCAAAGGCCAGTTCGTGCCGCGCCGCCTGCCGCTGGATTTCTGCTCGTAACGTCGTGAGGTCTGCCTGATGAAACTACGTGGCCTGTATGCCATTACCGACAGCGAATTGCTGGCCGGCAAGTTTCTGTCCTACGTGGAGGCGGCGCTGGAAGGCGGCGTCACCCTGCTGCAATACCGCGACAAGAGCAGCGACGAGGCCCGCCGCCTGCGCGAGGCCGAAGCGCTGCGCAACCTGTGCGAGCGCTACAAGACGCAGCTGATCATCAACGATGACGCCGAACTGGCCGCGCGCCTGAACGTTGGCGTGCACCTGGGCCAGACCGACGGCCCGCTATCGCCGACCCGCGCCCTGCTCGGCTCCAAAGCCATCATCGGTTCGACCTGCCACGCGCAACTCGCACTGGCCGAACAAGCCGCCAAAGAAGGTGCGAGTTATGTCGCCTTCGGCCGCTTCTTCAATTCCAACACCAAGCCCGGCGCGCCGAGCTGCAGCCTCGATCTGCTCGACGAGGCCAAGCGCACGCTGCATCTGCCGGTCTGCGCGATTGGCGGCATCACCCTCGACAACGCCGCGCCGCTGGTGGCCCACGGTGTCGACCTGCTGGCGGTGGTCCACGGCTTGTTCGGTGCCCAAAGCACTGCCGAAGTGACCCGCCGCGCCCGCGCCTTCAACGAACTTCTGAAAATCTGATTTGAGAGCCCGATCATGTCTCGTTCCGAAACCCTGTTTGCCAGTGCCCAGAAACACATTCCCGGTGGCGTGAATTCGCCGGTTCGTGCGTTCAAGAGCGTGGGCGGCACACCGTTGTTCTTCAAGCACGCCGAAGGCGCCTACGTCACTGACGAAGACGACAAGCGTTATGTTGATTACGTCGGTTCGTGGGGCCCGATGATCCTCGGCCACAGCCACCCGGACGTGCTCGACGCCGTACGCAATCAGCTGCAACACGGCCTGTCCTACGGCGCGCCGACCGCGATGGAAACCGAGATGGCCGATCTGGTCTGCTCGCTGGTGCCGTCGATGGACATGGTGCGCATGGTCAGCTCCGGCACCGAAGCGACCATGAGCGCGATCCGTCTGGCCCGTGGTTACACCGGCCGCGACAGCATCATCAAGTTCGAAGGCTGCTACCACGGTCACTCCGACAGCCTGCTGGTCAAGGCCGGCTCCGGTGCCCTGACCCAGGGCGTGCCGAGTTCGGCCGGTGTCCCGGCAGCGTTCGCCAAACACACCCTGACCCTGCCGTTCAACGACATCGACGCCGTTGAGAAGATGCTCGCTGAAGTTG
>NZ_QAIU01000401.1:24472-32566 GCF_003061205.1 Pseudomonas sp. HMWF006 | reverse complement strand
ATCGTCGAGCCAGTGGCGGGCAACATGAACTGCGTACCGCCGGCGCCGGGTTTCCTCGAAGGCCTGCGCGCGCTGTGCGACAAGCATGGCGTGGTGCTGATTTTCGACGAAGTGATGACCGGTTTCCGCGTTGCCCTCGGCGGTGCCCAGGCGTACTACGGGGTCAATCCTGACCTGACCACGTTCGGCAAGATCATCGGCGGCGGCATGCCGGTCGGCTGCTTTGGCGGCAAGCGTGAAATCATGGAACGCATCGCGCCGCTGGGCCCGGTGTACCAGGCCGGCACGTTGTCGGGTAACCCGCTGGCAATGGCAGCGGGTTTGACCACGTTGCGTCTGATCAGCCGTCCGGGTTTCCACGATGAACTGACCGACTACACCACACGCCTGCTCGATGGCTTGCAACAACGCGCCGATGCAGCGGGCATTCCGTTCGTGACCACGCAGGCCGGCGGCATGTTCGGTCTGTACTTCAGCGGTGCCGACGACATCGTCACCTTCGAAGACGTGATGGCCAGCGACGCGGCCCTGTTCGGGCGCTTCTTCCACCTGATGCTGGAAGGCGGTGTGTACCTGGCGCCGAGTGCATTCGAAGCCGGTTTCACCTCGATCGCCCACGGTGAAGCCGAGCTAAAAATCACCCTGGACGCTGCCGAGCGCGCCTTCGCTGCCCTGAAGTAATCGCCGTACCGCTGACGTTGGCCATCGCCAGCGTCAGCTTTCACCTACATCCAGACGGTTTTTCCGATGCTTCTGCCAAGATTCCTCCACAAAGTGGGCGATATATTCCCCGCGCAGCAGAAAAACGAGTAAAGACTTTGTAAGGTTGGCCCTGCTTATTTCATAATGCGCGCTTATTGGATCCCTCGATGGGTCCGCGTGCCCTTCAGAGGTAAGTCGATTCCCATGAACCGCACCGGCCGCACCCTTGCCTTGGGCTGCCTGTTGCTCCTTCAGCCCCTGCTCGCGCATGCACAAGCAGGCGGCAACTCGTTGTTGATCCCGGCGATGGGTCGTTGCACCCTCAATACTCAGCCGCAAGACGTCACGCAGGCACTGGCCGCCTGCCAGAAAGCGGCAGACGAAGGGGATGCGCAAGCGCAATACGAGTTGGGTGAGTTCTACTACGACGGCAAGAATGCGCC
Organism: Pseudomonas sp. HMWF006; assembly: GCF_003061205.1. Lineage (NCBI taxonomy): Bacteria > Pseudomonadati > Pseudomonadota > Gammaproteobacteria > Pseudomonadales > Pseudomonadaceae > Pseudomonas > Pseudomonas sp. HMWF006. The sequence goes on along the minus strand of NZ_QAIU01000401.1, from coordinate 31,421 downwards.
GCGCGACCTCAATCAAGCGTTGAGCTACTTCGAGAAAGCCTCGCTGCAAGGCCACGCTCAGGCGCAGTTCAAGCTCGGCACCATGTTCTTCCACGGCGAAGGCGTGCAGGCCAACAACATTCAGGCGTACATCGTGCTGAAGATGGCGGCGGTCAACGGCGCCGAAGATGCGCTGGACACGGCCGACGAAGTCTCGGAAAAAATGTCCCGCGAGGACCTCGAAACCGCGACCCAGGTGCTCGGGCAAATTTTCCGTAAATACCTGATGGAACTGCAGAGCGCCGATGGGCGTACGCCTTTCTCGCCATTGCCTTGATCGTGTGGTGATTAGCTGTGGCGAGGGGATTTATCCCCGATGGGTTGCGAAGCAGCCCCAAACCCTGCAATCCGGTTCTGTCTGACACACCTTGCTGAATGGACTTGCGAGTGCTTCGCAGCCGAACGGGGATAAATCCCCTCGCCACAAATCATTTCAAATCCAGATCCGGTTTTACTTCTCAGGCATCGGCATCGGGAACGGCATCACATTGCCGACCGCGCCACGGGCTTCGCTGATTTTCGGGGTGCCCAGACGTTCCACCTCGTCGATGCGCACAATCGAATGCATCGGCACAAAACTGCGCACTACGCCTTCGAACTGCGCCTTGAGCTTCTCTTCGCTCGGATCGACGACCACTTGCGTGCGCTCGCCAAAGACGAACTCTTCCACTTCCAGAAACCCCCACAGATCACTTTGATAGATCTGCTTGGCGTACATTTCGAACACCTGGCCCTGGTTGAGGAAAATCACCTTATAGATTGGAGCTTCGCGTTTGGTCATGGCGGGGGGATAACATCGGGGATAAAAATGAGGGCGCAAACTATAGCATAGCCACCGGACGCGCAGCGGTAGGAACCTGAGGGCTTGTTCCCTATAATGCGCGGTTCTTTGAATCACGTGACGACCCTACTCCATGGCCAAGAAGCTTTACATCGAAACCCACGGTTGCCAGATGAACGAGTACGACAGCTCGCGCATGGTCGATCTGCTGGGCGAACACCAGGCCCTGGAAGTCACCGCGCGTGCCGAAGACGCCGACGTGATTCTGCTCAACACCTGCTCGATCCGCGAACGCGCCCAGGATCGGGTGTACTCGCAACTCGGCCGCTGGCGCGAACTGAAGCTGGCCAACCCGGACATGGTGATCGCCGTCGGCGGTTGCGTGGCCAGCCAGGAAGGCGCGGCGATCCGTGATCGCGCCCCTTACGTCGACGTGGTGTTCGGCCCGCAGACCCTGCACCGTCTGCCGGAAATGATCGACGCCGCGCGCAGCAGCAAGTTGCCGCAAGTCGACGTCTCGTTCCCGGAGATCGAAAAATTCGACCACTTGCCCGAGCCTCGCATTGACGGCCCTAGCGCCTACGTGTCGGTCATGGAAGGCTGCAGCAAGTACTGCACGTTCTGCGTGGTGCCTTACACCCGCGGCGAAGAAGTCAGCCGGCCGTTCGACGATGTGATCGCCGAGATCATCCACCTCGCCGAAAATGGCGTGCGGGAAGTGACCCTGCTCGGGCAGAACGTCAACGGCTATCGCGGCCTGACCCATGACGGGCGCCTGGCCGATCTGGCGGAACTGATCCGTGTGGTCGCCGCCGTCGATGGCATCGACCGCATCCGCTACACCACTTCACACCCGCTGGAGTTCTCCGACAGCCTGATCCAGGCCCACGCCGAAGTGCCGGAACTGGTCAAACACCTGCACTTGCCGGTGCAATCGGGTTCGGACCGGATTCTCGCGGCAATGAAGCGCAACCACACCGCGCTGGAATACAAGTCCAAGCTGCGCAAACTGCGCGCCGCCGTGCCGGGCATCTGCATCAGTTCGGACTTTATCGTCGGTTTCCCCGGCGAAACCGAGAAAGATTTCGAACAGACGATGAAGCTGATTGCCGATGTCGGCTTCGACTTCTCCTACTCGTTCGTCTACAGCCAGCGCCCGGGCACTCCGGCAGCCGATCTGGCCGATGACACCCCGGAAGAGCTGAAGAAAGAACGCCTGAACGCCTTGCAGCACCGCCTGAATCAGCAAGGCTTCGAGATCAGCCGACAAATGGTCGGTTCGATCCAGCGCATTCTCGTGACCGACTATTCGAAGAAAGACCCTGGCGAGCTGCAAGGGCGCACCGAGAATAATCGAATCGTCAACTTCCGCTGCGACAATCCGACCCTGATCGGGCAGTTTGCCGATGTGCACATCGACGCGGCACAACCGCACTCGCTGCGCGGCTCGCTGATCCAGTAAAAAATATCAGGAACACAGAGAATCCTGTGGGAGCTGGCAAGCCAGCTCCCACAGTGGACTGCACTGTTACTGAGATTGTGCTCATCAATTTAAGAGCTTTCGCACCCAGGCCTCTGGCGTTATCCTTGATTTCATCTTAATTGCCCCAGGGCGGCTAAATACGACCTTGAACGCACCCATAGAACCACATCGTTTTATCCTCGAGCCCTTTGAGGCTCGCCGCTTCGCCAATCTGTGCGGGCAATTCGACGAGCATTTGCGCTTGATCGAACAGCGCCTGGCCATCGAGATCCGCAACCGCGGAAACCAGTTCGAACTGATCGGCGACCCCAAGCACACCACGTCTGCGGAAAATCTGCTGCGCCGCCTGTACCGGGAAACCAAGGGTACAGAGCTGTCGCCGGATCTCGTGCACCTGTTCCTGCAGGAATCAGCCGTCGTCGAGCTGGACAATCACGCCCCAGCCGAAGCCTCCGTTGCCCTGCGCACCAAGAAAGGCATGATTCGCCCACGTGGCTTGAATCAGTTGCGCTACGTGAAGGAAATCCTCGGCAACGACATCAATTTCGGCATCGGTCCGGCCGGTACCGGCAAGACCTATCTGGCCGTGGCGTGTGCTGTCGATGCGCTGGAGCGCGAGCAGATCCGCCGCATCCTGCTGGTGCGTCCGGCAGTCGAGGCAGGTGAAAAACTTGGCTTCCTGCCCGGGGACCTCGCGCAGAAGATCGACCCGTACCTGCGCCCGCTCTACGACGCACTCTACGAAATGCTCGGCTTCGAATACGTGGCCAAGCTGATCGAGCGTCAGGTGATCGAAGTTGCGCCGCTGGCCTATATGCGTGGCCGCACGCTGAACAACAGCTTCATCATTCTCGACGAAAGCCAGAACACCACCGTCGAACAGATGAAGATGTTTCTGACCCGGATCGGTTTCGGCTCGACTGCGGTCATCACTGGCGACATCACTCAGGTCGACCTGCCGCGTGGCACCAAGTCCGGCCTGCATCATGTGATCGAAGTGCTCAAGGACGTACCGGGCATCAGCTTCACGCACTTCCAGCCTAAAGACGTCGTGCGCCATCCATTGGTGCAGCGGATCGTCGAAGCCTACGAGCGCTTCGAGACCCGCGCCGAAGCCGCCAAGGAAACCTCGCGCGATGCTTGAGCTAGACCTGCAAATCGCTACCGAAGCGAGCGCACCGAGTGAAGCCGACTTCCGCCGATGGTGCGAACTGGCCCTGCGCCAGCGCACCGCCGACTCGGAAATGACCATTCGTCTGGTCGACGAGGAAGAAGGCCGCGAGCTCAATCACACCTGGCGCCACAAGAATTACGCGACCAACGTCCTGTCGTTCCCGGCCGAAGTGCCCGACGAGTTTCTCGACATCCCGCTGCTCGGCGATCTGGTGATCTGCGTGGCGGTGGTCGAGCGCGAAGCCGCCGAACAGGGCAAGGAACTTAAAGCACACTGGGCACATCTGGTCATTCACGGCTGCTTGCATCTACTCGGTTACGACCATATAGATGACGACGAAGCCGAAGAAATGGAAGCACTGGAACGCGAGTTGCTTGCCGAACTGGGCTATCCCGATCCGTACGCGGACGACGAAACCGAAACATCCCCTATCGTTACAACAAAGGATTCAGAGTAATCGCTATGAGCGAAGATCGATCGAGCAACGGGCAGAAGTCATGGCTGGGTAAACTGACCCAGGCTTTTGCCCACGAGCCGAAGAACCGTCAGGAGCTGCTTGAGCTGCTGCGCGATGCACATCAGAACAAACTGCTGGACAGCGAAGCGCTGGCCATCGTCGAAGGCGCCATCCAGGTGGCTGACCTGCAAGTGCGCGACATCATGGTCCCGCGTTCGCAGATGATCAGCATCAAGGCGAACCAGACACCCCGTGAATTCCTCCCGGCCGTGGTCGACTCGGCCCACTCGCGCTATCCCGTCATCGGTGAAAGCCATGACGACGTGATGGGCGTGCTGCTGGCCAAGGACCTGCTGCCGCTGATCCTCAAGGAGAACGGCGACAGCTTCAACATCAAGGACCTGCTGCGCCCGGCCACTTTCGTGCCGGAGTCCAAGCGTCTGAACGTGTTGCTGCGTGAATTCCGCGCCAACCACAACCACATGGCCATCGTCATCGACGAGTACGGCGGTGTGGCCGGTCTAGTGACCATTGAAGACGTGCTGGAACAGATCGTCGGCGACATCGAAGACGAGCACGACGTCGAAGAAGACAGCTACATCAAGCCGCTGCCCAGCGGTGACTTCCTGATCAAGGCGCTGACGCCGATCGAGAACTTCAACGAGTTCTTCGACAGCGAGTTTTCCGATGACGAGTTCGACACCGTCGGCGGCCTGGTGATGAGCGCGTTCGGGCACTTGCCAAAACGCAATGAAATCACTGAAATCGGCGCCTATCGTTTCCGCATCCTGAACGCCGACAGCCGTCGGATTCATTTGCTGCGACTGACCCCTATCGCCCGGTAAGAAATCTAAGGACTGAAATGCGCTGGACAACCCGCCCCGGCTGGCCCGGTAACCTGCTGGCCGTGGCGGCCGGTGCAATCACCACCCTCGCTCTGGCACCTTTCAACATCTGGCCGCTGGCCTTGCTGGCGGTCGGCCTGTTCTATGCCGGTTTGCGCGAGCTGAGCCCGCGCCAGGCGCTGGGCCGTGGCTGGTGCTTCGGTTTTGGCCTGTTCGGCGCCGGCACCAGCTGGATCTATTACAGCATCCACCATTTCGGTGGTGCTTCGGTGCTGTTGGCCGGGTTCCTGATGCTGCTGTTTACCGCCGCGATCGCCTGGTTCTTTGCCCTGCCGGCCTGGTTGTGGGCGCGCTGGTTGCGCCGCAATGAAGCACCGGTGGCCGATGCCTTGGCATTTGCTGCGTTGTGGGTGGGCCAGGAAGCGTTTCGCGGCTGGTTCCTCACCGGTTTCCCATGGCTGTACTCGGGTTACAGCCAGCTCGACGGCCCCTTGGCCGGGCTCGCTCCAGTTGGCGGGATGTGGCTGGTGTCGTTCGTTCTGGCACTGACAGCGGCGCTGATCTACAACGCTCCACGCCTGCTGCAAACCAGGCGCAAAGGCTTTATCGCTGCCGGTCTGGTGCTGTTGGTTGGGCCATGGGTGGCCGGCATTGCGCTCAAAGGTCATGCCTGGACCAGCCCGTCCGGCGCACCATTGAGCGTTGCCGCGATTCAGGGCAACGTCGCACAAAGCATGAAATGGGACCCGGCCGAACTCAATGCGCAGTTGGCCCTGTACCGCGACCTGAGTTTCCGCTCGAAACCGGTGGATCTGCTGATCTGGCCAGAGACCGCCGTGCCGGTATTGAAGGAGTCCGCCGAGGGCTACCTGACCATGATGGGCACCTTCGCCGCCGAGCGTAAATCGGCGCTGATCACTGGCGTACCGATCCGCGAAACCGTTCGTCATGAAAAACGCTTCTTCAACGGCATCACCGTGGTCGGTGAAGGCGATGGCACGTATCTGAAGCAGAAACTGGTGCCCTTCGGCGAATACGTGCCGTTGCAGGATGTACTGCGCGGGCTGATCGCATTCTTCGACCTGCCGATGTCCGACTTTGCCCGTGGCCCGGCCGATCAGGCGTTGTTGCAGGCCAAGGGTTATCAAATCGCACCGTTTATCTGCTACGAAGTGGTGTATCCGGAATTTGCCGCCAGCCTGTCAGCGCGCAGCGATCTGCTGCTGACGATCAGCAACGACACCTGGTTCGGCACCTCGATTGGCCCGTTGCAGCATTTGCAGATGGCGCAGATGCGTGCACTGGAGGCCGGGCGCTGGATGATCCGCGCGACCAACAACGGCGTGACCGGCCTGATCAACCCGTTCGGGCAGATCACCGAGCAGATTCCGCAGTTTGAACAGGGCATTCTGTACGGTGAAGTGGTGCCGATGCACAACCTGACGCCGTACCTGCAATGGCGTTCGTGGCCATTGATCATCGTGTGCTTGCTGTTGTTTGGCTGGGCACTGATGGCCAGCCGGATGTCGAAAACGCTCTAAAGCAAACGATCGCAGCCTGCGGCAGCGCCTACACAGGACTTGTATTTTCCCTGTTGCAGCTGCCGCAGGCTGCGATCTTTTGATCTTCAGCGGTAAAACAGCGAATACCCCACCTGCCCTACCGCTTCGTTCAGCAATTGCCCGCTCTGCCAGATCGACTTGAACTCCGGCAGCCAGCCACCAAACGGCCTGGCGTTATCGGTCCCGAGAAAACCGACCGGCGCTGGCACCACTTCAAATCCCGCCTGCTGAAAACTCCACACCGAACGCGGCATGTGCCAGGCCTGTGTCACGATCACCACACGCTTGATCCCCTGCGGCAGCAAGATATCGGCGGTGAACTTCGCGTTTTCCCACGTAGTGCGGCTCTCACCTTCCTGCCAACGCACCGTCACGCCAAAGTCGTCGCGCAGCGAATCCGCCATCAACTTCGCCTCGGTCGGCGGCGTACCGTAATGCAAGCCACCCGTGGTCAGAATCGGCAACCCGGACGCCTTGGCCAGTCGCGCGGCATAACGCTGACGCTCAAGCCCCACGCCGGTCGGCTGATCCTCTCCCCAGGCCAGATCACCGCGCTCGCGCCCGGAACCGAGCACCACGATCGCATCGGCCCGCTGCGCCAGCGTTGC
>NZ_QAIU01000401.1:10501-24462 GCF_003061205.1 Pseudomonas sp. HMWF006 | reverse complement strand
TTCCACCAAAGCCAATGGCGAAACACACGCCAGCCAGGCGCGGCCGCGAGCGGCGCAGCCACCACGCGGCCAGCAACAGCAGCAAAAGGATGCCGGGCGGCAATAAAAGTTGTTTGATGAAATAACGAAAAGGCATCGGGCATCTCCACAGATGCCCGAAGCCTAAAAGTGTTAATAGAGCGTTACAACCAATAGGTGGGATCCTGTTGAAAAAGATCCGGTTCTTGACCTGCCATGCGCTTACTTGGCCTGCAGAGAACGAACCTTGTCGGTCTCTCTGCGGGGTGCCTTGTCCTTGAGCCAGATGACCTTGGCCGAATGTGCTGCATCGAGTTGCTTCACTGCTTGTGACAGGCATCCATGCGTTTCACGTTCACTGCGATCCAGATAGGCCTTGACCAGTTTGAACTCGGCGGGGCTCAAGCCACGCAATTCCAGTTCCAGGGGGCGCTCATCGCGCAGCCGGTCGGCGGTTTTCAAAGTGTCCAGGGCCACACCCAGACGGTCGATCAGCCTTTCGTACAACTCGGGTTTCGTTACGTTTTTTTTCCGTTGCTCCACCATCCCTCACCTCATTGAAGATAAGACTCACTCCCCACTTAGAGCTTAGCTTCGCTGTACAAACCGGCTGCACGCCGCGACCAACGGCCCTCGCCACGGTTTTGCCGGACCAAACAGCTGTAATCAGGGTTTCCCTAGGCCAAGCGCGGTCATGTATGCTACGGCGCTTCCTGTAATTCCACTTCCAGCTCGTCCGGGCCACCCCGGAACCTGCGTTGAAGAGGATTAGGCCACCCCTATCCAGTACAAAAGTAGCCATGCACGAACAATATCAGCCCCGTGAAATCGAAGCCGCCGCCCAGTCGTTCTGGGACGAGCAAAAGTCCTTTGAAGTCAGTGAACAGCCAGGCAAGGAAACCTACTACTGCCTGTCGATGTTCCCTTACCCCAGCGGCAAGCTACACATGGGGCACGTGCGCAACTACACCATCGGCGACGTGATCTCCCGCTATCAGCGCATGCAAGGCAAGAATGTTCTGCAACCAATGGGTTGGGACGCTTTCGGCATGCCGGCAGAAAACGCTGCGATGAAGAACAACGTGGCCCCCGCCAAGTGGACCTACGAAAACATTGCCTACATGAAGTCCCAGCTGCGTAGCCTGGGCCTCGCCGTGGACTGGTCCCGTGAAGTGACCACCTGCAAACCGGATTACTACCGCTGGGAACAATGGCTGTTCACTCGCCTGTTCGAAAAAGGCGTGATCTACCGTAAAAACGGCACCGTGAACTGGGACCCGATCGACCAGACCGTTCTGGCCAACGAACAGGTGATCGACGGTCGCGGCTGGCGCTCCGGCGCGCTGATCGAAAAGCGCGAAATCCCGATGTACTACTTCAAGATCACCGCCTACGCGGATGAGCTGCTGGAGAGCCTCGACGAACTGACGGGCTGGCCGGAACAGGTCAAGACCATGCAGCGCAACTGGATCGGCAAATCCCGCGGCATGGAAGTGCAGTTCCCGTACAACGTCGACTCGATCGGCGAAGAAGGCACCCTCAAAGTCTTCACCACCCGTCCGGACACCCTGATGGGCGCGACCTACGTTGCCGTCGCCGCCGAACACCACTTGGCCAGCCTCGCAGCGAAGAACAACCCTGAGCTGCAAGCGTTCATCGCCGAATGCAAGGGCGGCAGCGTGGCCGAAGCCGACGTCGCCACCCAAGAGAAGAAAGGCCTGCCGACCGGCCTGTTCGTCGAGCACCCGCTGACCGGCGAAAAACTGCCGGTATGGGTCGCCAACTATGTACTGATGCACTACGGCGATGGCGCCGTCATGGCAGTACCGGCTCACGACGAGCGTGATTTTGAATTCGCCCACAAGTACAACCTGCCGGTGAAGTCGGTGGTACGCACCAGCTCCGGTGACACCAACCCGGCGCCGTGGCAGGACGCCTACGGCGAGCACGGCACGCTGATCAACTCCGGCGAGTTCGACGGCCTGGACTTCGCGGGCGCCTTCGATGCCATGGAAGTCGCACTGATCAAGAAGAACCTCGGCGCCTCGCGCACTCAGTTCCGCCTGCGCGACTGGGGCATCAGCCGTCAGCGCTACTGGGGCTGCCCGATCCCGATCATCCACTGCGATGCTTGCGGTGACGTACCCGTGCCGGAAGATCAACTGCCCGTCGTACTGCCGGAAGACGTGGTGCCAGACGGCGCCGGTTCGCCGCTGGCACGCATGCCCGAGTTTTACGAGTGCAGCTGCCCGAAATGCGGCCAGCCGGCCAAGCGTGAAACCGACACGATGGACACGTTCGTCGAGTCCTCGTGGTACTACGCCCGTTACGCCTCGCCGCACTTCGAAGGCGGTCTGGTGGAAAAATCCGCAGCCGATCACTGGCTGCCGGTCGACCAGTACATCGGCGGTATCGAACACGCCATTCTCCACCTGCTGTACGCGCGCTTCTTCCACAAGCTGATGCGCGACGAAGGCCTGGTGAGCTCCAACGAACCGTTCAAGAACCTGCTGACCCAGGGCATGGTGATCGCCGAGACTTATTATCGTCGCGAAGCCAATGGCGCCTACACCTGGTTCAACCCGGCCGACGTCGAGCTCGAACGCGACAGCAAAGCCAAGGTCATCAGCGCCAAACTGAAATCCGACGGCCTGCCGGTGGAAATCGGTGGCACCGAGAAAATGGCCAAGTCGAAGAACAACGGCGTCGACCCGCAGTCGATGATCGATCAGTTCGGCGCAGACACCTGCCGCCTGTTCATGATGTTCGCTTCGCCGCCAGACATGAGCGCCGAATGGTCCGACTCCGGCGTTGAAGGCTCGCACCGTTTCCTCAAGCGCGTCTGGCGTCTGGCGCAAGCCCACGTCACTCAGGGCCTGCCGGGCAAACTGGACGTCGCCAGCCTGAACGATGAGCAGAAAGCCGTGCGCCGCGCGACTCACCTGGCCATCAAACAGGCCAGCCATGACGTCGGCCAGAATCACAAATTCAACACCGCCATCGCTCAGGTGATGACGCTGATGAACGTGCTGGAAAAAGCCGCACAAGGCACCGAACAGGATCGCGCGCTGATTCACGAAGGCCTGGAAGCCGTGACGCTGCTGCTGGCACCGATCACGCCACACATCAGCCACGAACTGTGGAAACAACTGGGTCACGCCGACGCAGTGATCGACGCCGACTGGCCGGTTGTGGACGAGAGCGCACTGGTGCAGGACAGCCTGACCCTGGTTATCCAGGTCAACGGCAAACTGCGCGGGCAGATCGACTTGCCGGCCAGCGCGACGCGCGAAGAAGTGGAAGCGGCAGCCCGCGCCAACGAAAACGTACTGCGTTTCGTCGACGGCCTGACTATTCGTAAAGTGATCGTAGTGCCCGGGAAACTGGTCAATATCGTCGCCAGCTAATTGGATCGGGCGCCGGTGTTGTCCGGCGCCAAGTAAAACCTTTCGGGCCGCACGGTCGGCCCACATGGTTTCAAGGGGAGCAACACAATGATCAAACGCAATCTGCTGGTGATGGGCCTTGCCGTCCTGTTGAGCGCCTGTGGTTTCCAGCTGCGCGGTACTGGCACCAATGAACTGACGCTCAAGGAGCTCGACCTGAGCGCCCGCAACGCTTATGGCGAGACCGTCACCCAGCTGCGTCAGACGCTGGAGTCCAGTGGCGTCAAGGTTTACAGCGGTGCTCCGTACAAGCTGTACCTGGCTGACGAGCAGGAAAGCCAACGCATCCTCAGCTACGCCGGCGCCGGTCGTACGGGCGAGTATCAGGTCAGCACGGTGCTGAGCTACGACATCCGTGGCGACAAGAACCTTTCGCTGTTGAGCGACAAGCTTGAAGTGCAGAAGGTATTTATCCACGACGGCAACAACCTCGTCGGCTCCGATCAGGAAGCCAACGAAGCGCGTAGTGAAACCCGTCGCGAGCTGGTTCAGCGCATGATGCTGCGTCTGCAACAGCTGACGCCGGCTCAACTGCAGCAACTGCAACAAGCCGCCAACGCACGGGCCAAGGCTGAAGCCGATGCGCTGGAAGCCGCGCAAAAGGCTGAAGCGGAAACCCCGCGTCAGTCGCCGCTCGAAATACCGCAGCAGTAAGAGGATCGGGGCGCTCAGGCGCCCCGTTCGGTATTTCCCATGAAGCTCGCTCCCGCTCAACTCGGCAAACACCTGCAAGGCACGCTTGCGCCCGTTTACATCATCAGCGGCGATGACCCGCTGTTGTGTCAGGAGGCTGCCGACGCCATCCGCAGTGCGGCCCGCCAGCAAGGTTTCGACGAACGCCAGGTATTCGCTGCCGACGCCAATTTCGATTGGGGCACGTTGTTGCAGGCCGGTGCCAGCATGTCGCTGTTCGCCGAGAAACGCCTGCTGGAACTGCGCCTGCCTTCGGGTAAACCCGGTGACAAGGGCGCTGCCGCGCTGATCGAATACTGCTCGCGCCCTGCGGAAGACACGGTGCTGCTGATCAGCCTGCCCAAGCTCGATGGCAGCGCGCAGAAAACCAAATGGGGCAAGGCGCTGGTCGAAGGTCAGCAGACTCAATTCATCCAGATCTGGCCGGTGGACGCCAACCAGTTGCCGAGCTGGATTCGTCAGCGCCTGTCGCAGGCCGGCTTGTCGGCGAGTCAGGACGCGGTCGAACTGATTGCCGCACGCGTCGAGGGCAACCTGCTCGCCGCCGCACAGGAAATCGAAAAGCTCAAGCTGATGGCCGAAGGTGGGCAGATCACCGTCGAAACCGTGCAGGCCGCTGTGGCCGACAGTGCCCGATTCGACGTGTTCGGCCTGACCGATGCCGTGCTCAATGGCGAACCGGCTCACGCCTTGCGTATGCTCGAAGGCCTGCGCGGTGAAGGGGTCGAGCCGCCGGTGATTCTCTGGGCGCTGGCACGGGAACTGCGGCTGCTGGCCAATATCTCGTTGCAGTACAGCCAGGGCACGCCGCTGGACAAGTGCTTCAGTCAGGCGAAACCACCGGTCTGGGACAAGCGCAAACCACTGATGAGCAAGGCCCTGCAACGCTACTCGGCGCCACGTTGGGCGCAGTTGCTACTCGAAGCCCAGCGTATAGATGCACAGATCAAGGGCCAGGCCGCCGGTTCGCCGTGGATGAGCCTGAGCCGGTTGGCGTTGTTGATGGCCGGTCAGCGCCTGACACTTCCCGCCGAATAACCTGTCCTACCGCATAACGACCATTCGCGAGCAGGCTCGCTCCCACATTGAAATGCATTCCAAATGTGGGAGCGAGCCTGCTCGCGAAAGCGTCAACACATTCCCACATAACAGGAACTGGACAGACGCCCAACATCGGCAGATTATTTGCCGCGCAAAACCCACTCACTCGAGAGAGCCCTCATGAGCAAAAAGCCATCGAAACATGGCCCGAACAAGGCCAAATCCATCGTCGCCCAACCCCTGTTCCGCAGCCGCCAGGAACGACCAGCCAAGGGTAAAGGCAGCTACCGCCGCGAAGCCTTCCAGTCTGACAACTGGGAGGCTTCTTACTTTCTGGCCGCCTGAAGCGCAGCACCCCCTGGTCATGTTAAGGTCTGCACCTGATCCGTATCCCCTGGAACTGTGCATGCCCTTTAGTCTTTCCCGTCGTTGGCCCGTTCGCCAGCTGATCGCTGCCTCCAGCTTCATTCTGCTTGTCGCCTGCGCGGAAAAACCCACCGCCGCCGACGCGCAACCCCTGCAAGCCGCCCCAGTTGCCACGGCCCCAGCGATCATCCCGCCGGTAGTGCCGTCCGCCGACCCTCTCGATCTCCAGCCGACCCAGACCTTTGCCGAATGGCAGGCGGGTTTTCGCAAGGATGCGCTGGCCGCTGGTATTCGCGCCGACCTGTTCGATCGCGCGTTCGCCAATGTCAGCTTCGATGCCAGCGTGATCAAAGCCGACCGCAGTCAGCCGGAGTTCTCACGGCCAGTGTGGGAATACCTCGACGGCGCCTTATCGCCGCTGCGGGTGCGCAAGGGCCAGGCGCTGATCAGCCAGTACGCCGACATTCTGCAGAGCATCGAACAGCGTTACGGCGTCGATCGCCAGGCACTGGTGTCGGTGTGGGGGATGGAAAGCAATTTCGGTCAGTTCCAGGGCAACAAGTCGGTGATCAACTCGCTGGCCACCCTGGCCTACGAAGGCCGTCGCCCGACATTTGCCCATGCGCAATTGATCGCCGCCCTGCAGATCCTGCAACAAGGCGATATCACTCCAGAGAAGATGCTGGGTTCGTGGGCCGGAGCGATGGGGCAGACCCAATTCATTCCGACCACCTACAACACCCATGCGGTGGATTTCGACGGTGACGGTCGCCGCGATATCTGGGGCAGTCCGGCCGATGCCCTGGCCTCCACCGCGCACTATCTGCAAAGTTCCGGCTGGCAGCGTGGTCAGCCGTGGGGCTTTGAAGTGCAACTGCCAAGCGGTTTCAATTACACCCTGGCCGATGGCGCGATTCGCAAGAGCGTTGCCGAATGGCGTCAACTGGGGGTAATCCTGCCCAATGGCGGTCAGGCGCCAGCCGGTTCGGAACAGCTGTCCGCGGCCCTGCTGCTGCCGGCAGGCTATCGTGGCCCGGCGTTCCTGATTCTCGACAACTTCCGGGCGATCCTCAAGTACAACAACTCGTCGTCCTATGCTCTGGCGGTGAGCCTGTTGTCCGAGCGCTTCGACGGTGGCGGCCTGATCAATGGCACCTGGCCCAAGGATGACCTGCCGCTGAGCCGCACCGAACGCATCGAGCTGCAAAACCTGCTGAGCGCGCGTAACTACGATGCCGGAACGGCGGACGGCATCATCGGCGCCAACACGCGCAAGGCCATCCGCAGTGCCCAGCAGTCGTTTGGCTGGCCGGCGGACGGGTATCCGACGCACAAGTTGCTCGAGAGCCTGCGCACGCAGTAAAGCAAAATCAAAAGATCGCAGCCTTCGGCAGCGCCTGCACGGGATTGATGCTTACCGTGCAGGCGCTGCCGAGGGCTGCGATCTTTTTGCTTCACCCACACATTATCGGGTGACCACATCCTGCTCCAACATCAACTCCTTCTTCCCCGCATCCAGCCTCACCAGCGCCCCCATCGGCAGTGTCAGGTTCGGATCACAATGCCCGCTGCGCCAACCGGACAGCACCGGGATTCGCAACGGTTCAAAAGTCTGCTTGAGCAAGCGGTTCAACGCGTCGCTATCCACGCCAGCGACATCACCGACCAGTACCCCACGCAATCGGGCCAATTTGCCGGCCAGACGCATTTGCGTGAGCAAACGGTCGATCCTGTACAGCGGCTCGTTGACGTCCTCGATCAACAGAATCACGCCCTCCACGTCGATTTCGTATGGCGTACCCAGCGTTGAGGCAATCATCGCCAGATTACCGCCCAGCAGCCGCCCATGAGCAATACCCGGCTCGACAGTGGTCAATGGATAGGCCACCGGATGACTCAGCACACTCCCCGCCTTCACCTGACCGCGCAGCATGGCGAAGAATGACGTGACGGTCGGTGGCTCCTTGTCACCCAACAGGTCGGCATTGAGCAGCGGGCCATGGAAGGTCACAAAGCCGGCATAACGGCTGATCGCCAGATGCAGCGCGGTGATGTCGCTGTAGCCGACAAACGGCTTGGCATGGCGGCTCAGCAGGTCGTAGTCGATCCGGTCCAGCAGACGCGGCGTGCCGTAGCCACCGCGCAGGCAGATGATCGCGTCGACCTCGGGGTCGGCGAATGCAGCGTGCAGGTCATTGAGGCGTACGTCGTCACTGCCGGCCAGATAGCCGTCCTTCTCGTAGACCCCGGGAAACACCTTCAATGCATAACCACGGGCGCGCATCCACTGCACGGCTTTTTCGGTGTTCAGCGCTCCAGGCCCTGCGGGGGCGATCACGCCAATCAGCCCCTCAGATGGCAGCGCCGGCACCGGTCTGTGCGCAACGAGGGTATGTGTCGGTCGAACAGTCATCCATGGGTCTCCCTGTGTGAAGTCTTGCGGACACAGTAGTCAGGTAAAGCGACAAACAAAAGAGGTGAGCTCACTCAATAATTCGTGGCGAGGGCGCCGGCTCCTGCCGGGTTGCGCAGCGCCCCCAGGATCTTCGGGACGGCTGCGCACTCCAGCGCGAGCCAACTCCCTCGCCACAAGGTTCAGAGGTTAACAACCCAAACAAAAATACCCGCCGAAGCGGGTATTTGATGCAGCCTTCAGCGCAGAATCAGGAACCGAGCAGCTCGGCCTTGACCAGTTTCGCCTGCTCGTCGGCATGGTACGACGAACGTACCAGCGGGCCGGAAGCGACGTTCTTGAAGCCCATCTTGTAACCTTCCTCGGCGAACCAGGCGAAGGTGTCCGGATGCACGAAACGCTGCACCGGCAAGTGGCTGCGCGACGGTTGCAGGTACTGACCGAGGGTCAGCATGTCGATGTCGTGTTCGCGCATGCGCTTCATGACTTCGATGACTTCCTCGTCCGTCTCGCCCAGGCCCAGCATCAGGCCGGATTTGGTCGGAATGTGCGGCATCATCTGCTTGAAGCGTTGCAACAGGGTCAGCGACCACTGGTAGTCCGAACCCGGACGCGCAGCCTTGTACAGGCGCGGCACGGTTTCCAGGTTGTGGTTGAACACATCCGGCGGCTCGGCAGCAGTGATTTCCAGGGCGATGTCCATGCGGCCACGGTAGTCCGGGACCAAGGTTTCCAGTTGCACGTTCGGCGACAGCTTGCGGATTTCGCGGATGCAGTCGGCAAAGTGCTGGGCACCGCCGTCACGCAGGTCATCGCGGTCAACCGAAGTGATCACCACGTACTTGAGCTTGAGGTCGGCGATGGCGATGGCCAGGCTTTCCGGCTCGTTGACGTCCAGTGGCTTCGGACGACCGTGGCCCACGTCGCAGAACGGGCAGCGACGGGTGCAGATGTCGCCCATGATCATGAAGGTCGCGGTGCCGCCGGAGAAGCACTCGCCCAGGTTCGGGCAGGATGCCTCTTCGCAGACGCTGTGCAGCTTGTGCTTGCGCAGCAGGCTCTTGATTCGGTCGACTTCCGGGGAAACCGGGATGCGCACACGAATCCAGTCAGGTTTCTTCGGCAGCTCGGTGGTCGGAATGATCTTTACCGGGATGCGTGCAACCTTCTCGGCGCCGCGCAGCTTGACGCCGGCTTCAACCTTGGGACGCGGGGCCGGGCGCTCGGTCACGTCGAGCGTCGGGATCATGGTTTGCACTGCATCAGTAGTCATATCAGTCGATTCCGCCCGTCAGGGTCGTCTGCTCAGCATAGTCGAGGTGTTTGACGAGCTGCGCGCGCAGCCGGGCACTTACCTCGGCAAATTCAATCGGTCCTGCGTGATCGCTCAGCTGGGTCATCGCCAGCCCGGCATAGCCGCAGGGATTAATCCGTCGAAACGGTTCCAGGTTCATATCCACGTTCAGGGCCAGGCCATGAAAGGAACAACCGTGGCGAATCCGCAAACCCAGAGAAGCGATTTTCGCTCCGTCGACGTAGACGCCGGGAGCATCCGGCTTGGCTGCGGCGGTCACGCCGTAGCTGGCCAGCAGTTCGATCAGGCACTGTTCCATGCGCGTGACGAGATCGCGTACGCCGAAACCCAGCTTGCGCACGTCCAGCAGCAGGTAGGCCACCAGCTGGCCGGGACCATGATAAGTCACCTGCCCGCCGCGATCGACCTGCACCACCGGGATATCTCCCGGCAGCAGCAAATGTTCAGCCTTGCCGGCCTGGCCCTGGGTGAACACCGGAGGGTGCTCGACCAGCCAGATTTCGTCGGCGGCATTGCTGCCGCGTTCGTTGGTGAAGCGCTGCATGGCATGCCAGACCGGCTCGTAAGCCATCTGGCCAAGTTCGCGAAAGCCCAGCGTGCCCGGCATCACAACACCATGTGCACGAAACCGGAAGCCCGCAGTTCGCTGTTGATGTTGTACAGCTGATCCTGATCGGTCGCGACGATGTGCAACTGGATGGTGGTGTATTTGCCATTGCTGCTTTGACGTTCGTCGATGCGCTCATCATTGATGGTCGCGTGTTTCTTGACGATGTCGATGATCTTGTCTTTGTTGCCGACGCCCGTGTCGCTGATCACCTTAATCGGATAATCAGTCTGGGGAAATTCGATCTTTGGCGCCTTTACTTCGGTATCGGTCATGGCGTAACGGCCTCTAGAGCGCAAGCCGTGGTAACGCACATGGCCCCGCACCGGATCGGGGCGGGGCCATGCAGGTCAACACAAATCAGTTGAACAAGCCGTAGAAGAATAGACGGATGCTATCCCACATGCGGCGGAAGATACCACCCTCCTCGACGCCATCCAGAGCGATCAGGTCAGCGCTGTGCACCACCTTGTCTTCCAGTTTGACTTCGACTTTACCGATCACGTCGCCCTTGGCGATTGGCGCGGTCAGTTGCGGGTTCATGGTCATGCTGGCAGCGAGCTTCTTCAGCTGGCCTTTTGGCAGAGTCATGGTCAGGTCTTCAGCCAGGCCGGCCTTGACTTGATTGGTGGTGCCTTTCCACACCGGGGCCTGAGCCAGTTCGGTGCCCTTCTGATAGAAGGTCTGGGTTTCGAAGAAGCGGAAACCATAAGTCAGCAGCTTCTGGGTCTCGGCGGCGCGGGCCACTTCGCTGTTGGTGCCGAACACCACGGCGATCAGACGCTGGCCGTCACGTACAGCCGAGGACACCATGCAGTAGCCGGCTTCGTCGGTATGACCGGTTTTCAGACCGTCAACGGTCTTGTCGCGCCACAGCAACAGGTTGCGGTTAGGCTGCTTGATGCCGTTCCAGAAGAACTCTTTCTGCGAATAGATCGCGTAGTGAGCCGGGTCTTCGTGGATGATCGCGCGAGCGAGGATCGCCATGTCGTGAGCCGACGAGTAGTGCTCAGGGTTTGGCAGACCGGTCGGGTTCATGAAGTGGGTATTGGTCATGCCCAGGTCGGTGACCGTCTTGTTCATCAGGTCGGCGAAGGCGTCTTCGCTGCCGGCGATGTGCTCGGACAGCGCCACGCTGGCGTCGTTGCCGGACTGGATGATGATGCCGTGCAGCAGGTCGCTGACGGTGACTTGCGAACCGACCTTGATGAACATCCGCGAACCGCCGGTGCGCCAGGCGTTTTCGCTGACGGTCACCGGATCGTTTTCACCGATCTGGCCGCGACGGATTTCCAGCGTAGCGATGTACGCGGTCATCAGTTTGGTCAGGCTGGCCGGTGGCAGACGCTGGTCGCCATTGTTTTCGACCAGCACGTTGCCGCTGCTGGCATCCATCAGAACGTAGGCCTTGGCAGCCAGTTGTGGTGGCGACGGCATCATCTCGGCCGCGAAGGCGGCTGGCGAGAGGAGCAGCGGGACTAGCAGACACAGGCGTTTGGCAAAGGTGGTGATGTTCATCCGTCTCTCGAAATCGCTAATGGAAACTTGCCCGAAGGCAAAACTATTCAGACAGCCTTCTAACGGGCCATCGCGTGTTCAGTTGCTCACTCCAGTCACCCTTACCGGGCTTTTGTTCTTCGACGAGCCAACAACCTGGTTCACCCCCCAATACCGCAAGTGAACCGTCAATCAAGTCTACGTATTACTCGCTGACCACACTTGGCGAACCAAGGTTGGCCAGGCGCACACTGTTCTGCACCTGGGCAATTTCACCCGGCGAACCGATCGGCCCCAGGCGTACCCGGTGCAGAGTCTGCTGATTGCGCACGATCGAGCTGATGAACACCGGAGCGCTCACCATCCCGCTGAGCTTCGACCTCAGGAGTTCTGCAGCGTCCGGGTTGGCGAACGCGCCCACCTGCAGATACTGGCCAGACGCTGGTGCAGAAGCGTTTTTTTTTGCATCAAGCTGAACCGGCACGACGGCCGCAGCGTGTTGCTGCGGCGGCGGGGTCCATTGCTCGACGGTACCGGCCGAAGCCGTGATGGTCGGCGCGCTAGTTTGCGCGACTTGCGGCTCGTTGAGCATCAGCGGCGCCGGACGGCCCTTGGCGGCCCACCACTGCTGCGGGTCGATGCCCTCGACCTTGACCCGCGCGGTGCCGATTTCGGCATAACCGAGCTTCTTGGCGGCCGCGTAGGACAAGTCGATGATCCGGTCCGAATAGAACGGCCCACGGTCGTTGACCCGCAGAATCACGCTCTTGTTGTTGTCCAGGTTGGTCACCCGAACGTAACTTGGCAGTGGCAGAGTCTTGTGCGCGGCACTCATGCCGTACAGGTCATAGACTTCGCCGTTGGCGGTGTTCTGGCCATGAAACTTGGTGCCGTACCACGACGCAGTGCCCGAGGCGACGTAAGTCTTGGATTCCTGCAACGGGAAGTACGTCTTGCCCAGCACCGTGTACGGGTTGGCCTTGTACGGACCGGTGTGCAGGGTCGGCGTGGCATCAGGGATGCGCGACACATCGACGTCCCACCACGGCGCGCCGTCTTTGTGCGCGCGGTTGATGTCCAGGCCAGGCTGCGCCCGCACTGCAGTATTCGAGGTTTTCTGAGTCGGGGAACGGCTGGTCGAACAACTGGCGACCAGCACCGCCAACGCAGCGAATGCCACCAGCTTCAGGGGTTTATTGTTAGGCAATGCCCGCATTACTTGACGCCCCGTGCTTTTACCAGCTCTTCAGACAGTTGATGTACGGCCATGGCGTACATCACGCTGCGGTTATAACGCGTGATCGCGTAGAAATTCTTCAGGCCCATCCAGTATTCAGGGCCGTTGTCGCCTTCGAGGCGAAATGCAGTAACCGGCATATCATCGCGCAGCGCATCATGACTTGACCAGCCCAGCGCCCGCAACTCTCCGACGGTCTTCGTCGGTTCGATGCCGGTGGTCAGGCCTTCGTCGACCTGCTCGCCACGCACATCGGCCCGGCTGACCACCGGTTCCCCGGCCACCCAGCCATGGCGCTTGAAATAGCTGGCGACGCTACCGATCGCATCATCCGGGTTATTCCAGATATTGATATGGCCGTCACCGTCGAAATCCACCGCATAGGCGCGGAAGCTGCTCGGCATGAATTGCGGCAATCCCATCGCCCCGGCGTACGAGCCTTTGAGGGTCAGGGGATCGACCTGTTCTTCACGCGCCAGCAGCAGGAACTCACGCAGTTCCTTGCGGAAAAATTCGGCACGGGGAGGATAGTCGAAACCGAGGGTGGACAAGGCATCGATCACCCGGAAATTACCGGTATTGCGTCCGAAAAAGGTCTCGACGCCGATGATCGACACGATGACCTGTGCCGGCACGCCGTATTCCTGTTCAGCGCGAGCCAGCGTTGCCTCGTGTTGACGCCAGAAGTCCACGCCCCGGGCAATGCGCGCGTCGGTGATGAACATCGGGCGATATTCTTTCCACTGCTTGACCCGCTCGGCGGGCTTGGAGATCGCGTCAAGAATCGACTGCTTGCGCTCTGCCTCGCGGAACACCCCCATCAGCTGTTCACCGGCGAAACCATAGTCGCGGGTCATTTCACCCACGAATTCGGCCACCTGCGGCGAGCCTTCGTATTCGCCGGCCAGCGCTTCCTGCACGCTGCCCAGCAGGCCCATCAGGCCAACCAGCGGCGCGCATCGAGTCGCCCAGCCACGCATAACTTGCATTGAACTCTTCACCTTATTCAAACCTGTGCGATCCACTTGCGATGGGTATGGATCGACATCAAAACCCCAAACGCTGACAGCAGCGTCACCAGCGAAGTTCCGCCGTAGCTAATGAACGGCAACGGCACCCCCACGACCGGCAACAGGCCACTGACCATACCGATGTTGACGAAAACGTAAACAAAAAACGTCATGGTCAACGCACCGGCGAGCAATTTGCCGAACAGTGTCTGCGCCTGAGCGGTGATCACCAGCCCCCGGCCGATCAGCAATAAATAGATCAGCAACAGCACGCAGATGCCGACCAGACCGAACTCCTCGCCGAGTACGGCAATGATG
>NZ_QAIU01000401.1:6008-10476 GCF_003061205.1 Pseudomonas sp. HMWF006 | reverse complement strand
CCAGTGGATCGCTTTCCGGGTCGAGGAAGGTCAGGATTCGCTGCTTCTGGTAGTCGTGCATGATGAAAAACCACATGGCGACGGCCACCGGTACGGCCGCCGCCAGCACGCTGAGAATCCAGCGCCAGCGCAACCCGCCCATGAACAGCACGAACGCCCCGCCGGCGAGAATCAGCAGCGACGTACCAAGGTCAGGCTGGCGCACGATCAGGACGAACGGCACGCCGATCAGCATCAGGCTGATCCCGACATGCTTGAGTTGTGGCGGCAACGTGCGCTTGGACAGGTACCAGGCGATGGTCGCCGGCATCAGGATCTTCATGAATTCCGACGGCTGGAAGCGGATTACCCCGGGAATGTTGATCCAGCGGGTCGCCCCCATGGCGTTGTGGCCCATGATGTCCACCACCATCAGCAGCACCACCCCGACCACATAACCGAGGGGCACCCAACGCGCCATGAACCGTGGCTCGAACTGGGCAATGACGATCATCGACACCAGGCCGATGCCGAACGATGTCGCCTGTTTGGCCAGCAGGTCCCAGCTCTTGCCGCTGGCCGAATACAGCACGAACAGGCTGCCGGCCGCGAGGATCAGCAACAGGATCAACAGCGGGCCGTCGATATGCAGTCTTTGCAGCAACGTCGCTCGGCGACGCATCACATCCTCACTGGAGAGCATGCGATCAAAATTATTCATCACGGGCCGTAGCCTCCGCACTGATTGGACTGGCGTATTCGGCCTTCAAGCGTCCGTCCTGATCGAGCAGCCAGGCGTCCATGACCTGACGCACCACGGGCGCAGCGACGCCGGAGCCGGACTCACCGTTCTCGACCATCACCGAGACGACGATTCGCGGATCATCGGCCGGGGCAAAACCGACGAACAAGGCGTGGTCGCGGTGGCGCTCCTGAACCTTGGAGCGGTCGTACTTCTCGCCCTGCTTGATTGCGACCACCTGAGCGGTACCCGATTTGCCGGCGATGCGGTATTGCGCGCCGATCGCCGCTTTGCGCGCGGTGCCACGGGCGCCGTGCATCACTTGCTGCATGCCGTGATTGACCTTGGTCCAGTCCGACGGGTCGCGCAGAACAATGTCCGGCATCGGGTTGGTGTCCACCGGCTTCACCCCTTCGAGGGATTTGGCCAGGTGTGGACGGTTCCACACACCTTTGTTGGCGACCAGCGCCGTGGCCTGGGCCAGTTGCAGCGGGGTCGATTGCATATAGCCCTGGCCGATCCCGAGAATCAGGGTTTCGCCGGGGAACCACGCCTGTTTGCGGGTCGCACGCTTCCATTCGCGGGACGGCATCAGGCCGGGGGATTCTTCGAACATGTCCAGCGAGACCTTCTGGCCGATGCCGAACTTGTTCATGTAGGACGACAACCGGTCAATGCCGAGCTTGTGCGCCAGGTCATAGAAGTAGGTGTCGTTGGACCGCATGATCGCCGTATCGAGGTCGACGAAGCCGTCCCCGGTGCGGTTCCAGTTGCGGTATTTGTGGTCGTAGTTGGGCAGCATGTAGTAGCCCGGATCGAACACCCGGCTTGAGGCCGTCACCACACCGGAGTCGAGACCGGCAATCGCCACCGCCGGTTTGATCGTCGAACCCGGCGGGTACAGGCCGCGCAAGACCCGGTTGAACAGCGGCCGGTCGATGGAATCGCGCAACTCGGCGTAAGCCTTGAAGCTGATGCCGGTGACGAACAGGTTCGGGTCGAAGCTCGGCTGGCTGACCATCGCCAGCACTTCGCCGGTGCGCGGATCGAGGGCCACCACGGCACCACGACGCCCGCCCAGCGCTGCCTCGGCCGCTTCCTGCAATTTGATGTCGAGGCTGAGGACAATGTCTTTGCCAGGAATCGGATCGGTGCGCTTGAGCACGCGCAGGACGCGGCCACGGGCGTTGGTCTCGACCTCTTCGTAACCCACCTGGCCGTGCAATTCCGGCTCGTAGAAGCGTTCGATGCCGGTCTTGCCGATATGGTGCGTGCCGCTGTAGTTGACCGGATCGAGGGTCTTCAGCTCTTTCTCGTTGATCCGCCCCATGTACCCCACCGAATGCGCAAAGTGCGCACCCTGCGGATAGTGACGGACCAGTTGCGCGACCACTTCCACACCCGGCAGACGGAACTGATTCACCGCGATCCGGGCAATCTGCTCTTCAGTCAGCTCGAACAGGATCGGCACCGGCTCGAACGGCCGGCGCCCCTGACGCATGCGTTTTTCGAAAATCACCCGGTCATCGGGCGTCAGCTGCAGCACCTCGACGATCACGTCGAGCACTTGCTGCCAGTCGCCGGAACGCTCGCGGGTCATGCTCAGGCTGAAGCTGGGACGGTTGTCCGCCACCACCACACCGTTGCGGTCGAAAATCAGGCCACGGGTCGGCGGAATCGGCTGCACATGGACACGGTTGTTTTCCGACAGCGTCGAGTGGTACTCGTACTGAATCACCTGCAAGTAGTACAGCCGCGCAATCAATACGCAGATCAACAGCATGACCGCAACGGCCCCGAACACGACGCGGCTACGCACCAGGCGTGCGTCCTTTTCGTGGTCCTTGATGCGGATCGGCTGAGACATGAGGGCAGGCTTACTTGTGGTAAGGGTGACCGGACAGCACGGTCCAGGCACGGTACAACTGTTCGCCGATCAGAATCCGCACCAGCGGGTGCGGCAACGTCAGCGGCGACAACGACCAGCGCTGGTCCGCGCGGGCACAGACTTCCGGTGCCAGCCCTTCCGGGCCACCGACCATGAAATTGACCGTGCGCGAATCCAGCCGCCAACGGTCGAGTTCGACCGCCAGTTGCTCGGTGCTCCAGGGTTTACCGTGGACTTCCAGCGTGACAATCCGCTCGTTCTGCCCGACCTTGGCCAGCATGGCTTCGCCTTCCTGACGGATGAATCGGGCCACGTCGGCATTCTTGCCACGGGTATTGAGCGGAATTTCCACCAGTTCCAGCGCCAGCTCGGACGGAAGACGCTTGGCATATTCATGCCAGCCTTCTTCCACCCACTTGGGCATGCGTGAACCGACGGCGATCAGTCGCAGTCGCACAGCAATCCCTTAGAACTGGTCTTTGTTGAGCTTGGTGAAATGCTCGTGGGTGTTTTCCGGGCTGTGGTGCTTGGCGTCTGCCGCACGGCTTTGCTCGGCACCGGCCCACAGGCGCTCCAGGTCGTAGAACTGACGCGCCGAGGCGGTCATCATGTGCACGATGACCAGATCGAGGTCGAGCAGTACCCAGTCGCTGTCGCCCTTGCCTTCTTCGCCCAGCGGCTTGGCGCCCTGCTTTTTGACTTCTTCACGGACCTTGTCCAGCATCGCGTTGATCTGGCGATTGGACGTACCGGTGGCGATGATCATGTAGTCGGTGATGCTCTGCTTGTCGCGAACATCGATAACCTGGATGTCCTGCGCCTTGACGTCTTCCAGAGCGGCTACAGCGATCTTGACCAGCTCGTCACCCTTGAGCGGCTCGTTGGTGTTGACCGCTTCTGGCAGCGGAGCGCTCTTGAACGTGCCTTTGCGCTTAACTTTGGTTTGGTCTTTGTCAGTCATATAAAACTCGTTTTGCTCATATATTCGGCGGCTTGGCGACACGTGGATTCGTATCCGTGAAGCACGCCTTGTTCAGTTCGACGCACGGTACAGACCGTGCGCATCGATGTAGGCCAGGACCGCGTCGGGCACCAGGAAACGTACCGACTTACCGCTGGCCAGCAGTTGACGGATCTGGGTGGCGGAAACCGCGAGCGGTGTCTGCCAGACGAATGCAATCTGTCCACTCGGCCCTTTGAGGGCCAGCGGGTCGCTCACCGAACGCGCTGCCAGCAGGTTGCGCAAGGCATCCGGCGGTTCGCTGTCGGCGTCCGGGCGCTGTAGCACCAGGATATGGCAATGCTGGAGCAACTCTTCCCAGCGGTGCCAAGTGGGCAGGCCGCAAAATGCGTCCCAGCCCAAAAGCAGAAAAACCTGGGTCTCGGCGGGCATTTCGGCGCGCATCAACTCCAGGGTATCAATAGTGTAGGACGGCTTGTCCCGCTGCAATTCGCGGGCGTCCACCACCAGCGGCGGCACTCCGGCCACCGCGCACTCGACCATCGCCAGCCGATCCTGCGCCGACACCTGCGGGGTATCGCGATGCGGCGGCCGCGCGCTGGGCGTCAAGCGCAGCTCGTCGAGCGCCAGCGCTTCGGCGACTTCCAGCCCGCCGCGCAAATGACCGATGTGCACCGGGTCGAACGTGCCGCCGAGGACGCCGATGCGTCGCGGGCGAGACTCGCTGCCGGTTTGCGGCGCTGTCAGGTCGAGGTCGGTCAAGTCAGACCGTCGCCTGGCCGCGCAACTGGCCATCACCGACCACGATGTACTTCTCGCAGGTCAGTCCTTCAAGGCCCACCGGGCCGCGGGCGTGCAGCTTATCAGTAGAAATGCCGATCTCGGCACCCAATCCGTA
>NZ_QAIU01000401.1:3712-5982 GCF_003061205.1 Pseudomonas sp. HMWF006 | reverse complement strand
TCCGCCACGAACCGGCGGGTGTCGGCGAGGTTTTCGCTGACAATCGAGTCGGTGTGATGGGAGCCGTAATGGTTGATGTGTTCGATGGCCTGAGCCAGGCCGTCGACCACGCGGATCGACAGGATCGGCGCCAGGTATTCGGTGCTCCAGTCGTCTTCGCTGGCCGGCACGGCGTCGATGATTGCCCGGGTGCGCTCGCAGCCACGCAGTTCGACGCCTTTTTCGCGGAACTGCGCCGCCATCGACGGCAGGAAATCCTTTGCAACCGTTTGATCGACCAGCAACGTCTCCATCGCCCCGCAAATCCCGTAGCGATAGGTCTTGGCGTTGAACGCGATGCGCTGGGCTTTCGCCAGGTCGGCGTGCTGGCTGACGTAAACGTGGCAGATGCCGTCCAGGTGCTTGATCACCGGCACGCGCGCATCGCGGCTGATGCGCTCGATCAGACCACGGCCACCACGCGGCACGATCACGTCGACGTACTCGGGCATGGTGATCATTGCGCCGACCGCGGCACGGTCGGTGGTTTCGACCACTTGCACCACCGCTGCCGGCAGTTCGGCCTCGGCCAGACCGCGCTGGATGCACGCGGCGATCGCTCGATTGGAATGAATCGCTTCTGAGCCACCGCGCAGGATGGTCGCGTTGCCCGACTTCAGACACAGGCTCGCGGCATCAATGGTCACGTTGGGACGGGATTCGTAGATGATCCCGATCACGCCCAGCGGCACGCGCATCTTGCCGACCTGAATGCCCGACGGACGGAAGCTCATGTCACGGATCGCGCCGACCGGGTCCGGCAGCGCAGCGACCTGACGCAAGCCGACGATCATGCCGTCGATGCGCGCCGGAGTCAGTTCCAGGCGTTCCAGCAATGCCGGCTCCAGACCATTGGCGCGACCGGCGGCCAGATCCTGCTCATTGGCTGCAGCCAGCTCGGCACGAGCGGCGTCCAAAGCATTGGCAGCAGCCTGCAAGGCGCGGTTTTTCTGCGCAGTGCTGGCACGGCCGATGACCCGGGAGGCTTCGCGGGCGGCGCGACCCAATCGGGTCATGTAGTCAAGAACGGACTCAGTCATGGTCTGCTGGGGTCTTGGCAAAGAGGAAAGCGGCAGATTATAGCTGTCGCGTCCCGGGACTAACAGCGGTGACGGGCGGATGGTCGAAATGAACGGCGAATCGCCGACGTTAAGCCGTAGTTAAGCCGCGCATTGTTATCATTACGACCTCTTCAGCCTGGATAAACCTTGCCTGCCATGTCCAACCTGACCGCTCGCAACCACGCCGAAAGCCTGCCACTGGGGCTCCCGGACGCTTTTTTCGACCGAGACGCCCAAGTGCTGGCAAAGGATCTGCTCGGCAAAGTCATCCGTCATCGTGTCGGCAGTCTGTGGCTGAGTGCGCGGATTATCGAAACCGAAGCGTATTACTGCGCGGAAAAAGGCAGTCACGCGTCCCTCGGTTACACAGAAAAGCGTAAGGCTTTGTTTCTGGATGGCGGCCACATCTATATGTATTACGCCCGTGGCGGCGACTCACTGAATTTCAGCGCGCAAGGGCCGGGCAATGCCGTGCTGATCAAATCGGCGTATCCGTGGGTCGATGACATCAGCGGGCAGTCGAGCCTGGCGCAGATGCTGCTGAACAATCCGGATGCACAGGGTCGTCCGCGCCCGTCACAAAAACTCTGCGCCGGGCAGACATTGCTGTGCAAGGCTCTTGGCCTGAAGGTACCGGTGTGGGACGCCAGGCGTTTCGATCATGAAATGCTCCTGGTGGAAGACACCGGACCGACACCGACCCACATCATTCAGACGACGCGACTGGGTATCCCCCATGGCCGCGACGAACACCTGATGTACCGCTTCGTCGACGCCAGCTATGCGCAATGGTGCACACGGAACCCGCTGCGCCGGGGCCAGGTCGAAGGGCGCGACTATTTCCTGCTGTCGGGGTCAGAAGCAGGTCTGAACTAAAAGGAATTCCATGCGGGAGCGAGCCTGTTCGCGAAAGCAGAGGGTCAGCCAAAAGAGATTCAACTGACACACCCTCTTCGCGAGCAGGCTCACTCCCCCAGCGAGCCGATTGAATATTTGATGGAGTTTTTTGTATGGGCCCATGGCTCGATAGCGTGACCGGTTGGCTGGCGGCCAATCCCCAGTGGCTGGCCGCAGCGGTGTTTATCGTGGCCCTTGTCGAATGCCTGGCGATCGCCGGACTGATCGTCCCTGGCACGGTGTTACTGTTTGCTGTCGCCGTACTGGCCGGCA
>NZ_QAIU01000401.1:921-3702 GCF_003061205.1 Pseudomonas sp. HMWF006 | reverse complement strand
GAAAATCCGACGCCTGCCGGGGCTGCGCCACCACCCGGAATGGATGACCGGGGCGGAAACCTATTTCCAGCGCTACGGTATCGCCAGCCTGTTGGTAGGCCGCTTTATCGGTCCGTTGCGGCCGATGCTGCCGATGGTGGCCGGCATGTGCGATATGCCGTTCCCGCGTTTTGCCGCCGTCAGCCTGCTGGCCGCCGCCGGGTGGAGCCTGGTTTACCTGCTGCCGGGCTGGGCCACCGGTGCGGCCATCCGCTTGCCGCTGCCCGAAGGCTTCTGGCTGGAAGCGGGCATTGTCGCCGCCAGCATCGCGGTCATGGTTGGCCTCAGTGTGAACAGCAGTCTGCGCCGTCACCGCCGGGCAACCCTCTGGATCAGCAGCATGAGCCTGCTGATTCTGATCGGCCTGTTCATCGGCTATCCCTATCTGAATGCGCTCGATCAAGGGGTGATGACCCTGGTGCAGGAGCATCGTCAGCCGATGCTGGATGAAATCGCGGTGACGCTCACCCTCATCGGCGAATTCCGCAACATGCTGATGTTCAGCACCCTGCTGACCGTGCTGCTGTTGCTGTGCCGGCAATGGCGACAGGCGCTGTTCGCCGGCGGCACGTTGCTCTGCACCGCTCTGGCCAACACCGCGACCAAGCTATTCTTCGCCCGTGTACGCCCGGAGGTGCTGACCGACCCGATCACCAGCTACAGCATGCCCAGCGGCCATGCCTCCGGCTCGTTTGCATTGTTTCTGACTCTGGCCGTCCTTGCCGGACGTGGACAACCGCCCCGCCTGCGCCTGACCTGGCTGCTACTTGGCTGCATTCCTGCGCTGGCGATTGCCCTTTCACGGGTTTATCTGGGCGCGCACTGGCCGACGGACATTCTCGCTGGCGCGATGCTGGCGACCTGCGTGTGTGCGGCAAGTCTGTGGCTGAGCCAGCGCAAGGCTCCCCTCGGTGCGATGCCGTACAAAATCTGGTGGCTGATCATTCCGGCACTGGTGCTGCTGTTCAGCTTCTTCGTCCTGCGCCATTTGCCTCATACGATGTTGCGTTACGCCTACTGATAGCCCCTCTCTCGCCACTCTCTGCGCATTGACGCCGGGAGTGGCGCCGCACTCCCCCCGCTCCGTTCTGAAAGCTGCTCTTGATTGACTCAAGTGAGTGGCTGCTGCGCACTAAACAAAAAACCAAGTTACATATTTAAATTAAACATCTTCACAACCAACACTTCACCAATGCAAAAATCCATTAAATTAAAAAGCATGACACTGACTCCACCCCGAAGAAAAATTACTTGAACAGAACAGCAACTGAACACATTAACCATTAATAAATTTAAACACCTATTAATAATGAGCATTCCATGAGCCCTAAAATACCGCGCAAACAGTCGACTTCAACTTCGCAAAGTACAGAGACAACAACACCAATAGCGCATCGCTCCGACAACCCGCCAGGCACTTCGATCCCTCTTGCATCAAGGCCCTTTGGCACGCCAGACACGACAAACCCGTTTCGGCCCCGTCATCCAGAGCAGAGTGTGAGTCACGCCCTGCCGCCGACGGTTGAAGTGACTGCGCTCCCCAACCGGAACGCCGGCCAGGCAACGGCCAACAGTCCGGTGGATCGATACTGGAGCGCCACACCTCTCCTGCGCGGCATGCAAGCTGCTGACGGCGAGGGTTTCCGCTACGTGGTCGGACGCAAATTCGTCGATGTCGAGCATGACGGTGAGGTGCACACCGCGCACGCCGGCCTGGATGAAACCCTCGGAGTTTATCGGCTGAAAATGCTCACCGAACGAACACCTTCCGGCCCGATCCTCTACAAAAATCCCGAAGAACCTACCTGGCGCCTGACCGAGCAACGCCAGTCACCCCTGAAACGTCCCGCAGACACTGCCAGCGAAATGGCCCAGGCCTCTGGCTTGCCACCAAAACAGTTCAAGCCGACGAAGTCCGAAAACCCCGTCACCGATCTGCTGCAAAACGCCCTGAGTCAGTTGCATCCGACCCTGAGTGCGGATCAACGCAAGAAGTGGTTGCAGTCTTACAACCTGTTGCCCAGTCAGTTGTCTCGCCTGCAACGAGACTTGCGTACAGAACTGAAAATCCCGCAGTGGGCCGAATCACACAAACGCCTGGTTGAAGACCCTGGCAGTCCGCAGCGTCTCGACGCCCTCGCCCGCGACATGGTCAATGAACTGAACCTGAAACGCGGCGCCCGACACCCCTGGTATGACCCCGAAACCAGCATGACCGATGCCGTGCGCGAGGCACTCCTGGCGAAAGCAGGTTATCGGCGTAACAAGAACAATTGCCTGTACCGCACCGATGTCCCGGCAATGTTCAGAGGCGATGATCGTACGCCCTTCGAGATCGCCAGAGACGACACCATGCTGCCTCGCTACCGCCACAGCCCCGGCGCCTCGACCGAAAAACCGATCAGCTCCACGTTCAGTCTCAAGGAGGGCATCGGTTACGCCAGTGCGCCCGATCCCGAATACCTGCTCTACAACAGCCAGACGAACAAACACCCGGGCAAACTGAAATCCGACGCCAGCGACAGTGATTCCGACAGCAGTGAATCTGCTGAGTGGTCGGATGATCCCGATAGCCCGGTCGCCTGGGATCATGACCGCGATTACATTGCGACCCGGACAAAACAGACGGTCATGTTTCTTTACGTACTGGATACCCGAGGTCTGGAGGTCGTGCCGCACGAAGAAAATCATCTGTTCAACTCGAAGGTTGAGGACACTGCCAGTTGGTTTCCCGATGACGAG
>NZ_QAIU01000401.1:0-911 GCF_003061205.1 Pseudomonas sp. HMWF006 | reverse complement strand
AAGCAGAGCGGGTCTGGTTGTTGAACACGGAAATGACGAAAGCGGCCAAGGTCAAAGACATTGATCAGGCGGCGGGAGACCGTGCGGATTTCATAGAAGAATCGACCCACTTCGGCACGTCCAATAAAAACCAGTATGACGCGTTGATCGACAAGGTCGAGGCCTTGGGTGATCCAATACTTCGGCTTTCAGGCAATAAAAATGAATTTGCCGATGACATCGTCTGGCCCGAATTTTAAACAACTCGATACTGAGGGCAGACTTAATGACGACCACCCTATGACATACGACCACAGCAGAACTAACATTTTATTTAAATATCAAGAAACCAACTAACTGCACCGCTCAACTTTCAATCTTTATATTCACACTACATTTTTTCCCAACGGAATACCGATTCCAACACCGGTGTCCGACCACGCCTGTTTTTAAAGGATTAAATAATGGCGAAACTTATTACAGCATCAGTGGAACCCACCCTCGATGCAGTCATTCACATCACGCCGATCAGCACTTCGGCCAACCACCATGCGCCGGTCTCGCGACAGGTTGAAATCGTCCCCAGCGCACCACCGCTGACACCGCCGCCCGCCCGCCCTGTGCAGAACCCTGCGCCTCTTGCACTCAAGACGCTCGACAAACGCCTGGGGCCGCTGCGCATCGGCGAGTTCACGATCAGCCGCGTGGAACTGCAAGCCATGGGCGCGACAGTGAATGGCGAACACATCAGTGGCGCCAATGCCCACCTGGAGGCCGCCGACAAAACCTTTCTCGATGCGCTGGGTTTCGATCCGGCTCAGGTCGAATCGCGCATCAAATCCACGGACAACCCCGACAGCAGCAAAGTCGCCACCCTGTTTTTCGAGATTGCCTGCAAACGCTCACCCACTGCCGCACCGCTGTTCATTGCC
>NZ_QAIU01000400.1:5302-6222 GCF_003061205.1 Pseudomonas sp. HMWF006 | reverse complement strand
TCATGCCTGCCCGCAAGGCTGCCCGGCTCGACCCGGTCACGGCCCTTACCAGTGAATGATCGTTCTATGAAAGCGCCACTGACACTCCTTGCCGCCAGCCTGATGCTGGCGGCCTGCAACAGCCCTGCGCCGCGCCCCGACAGCGGCGTGCAGCCACCGCCCGCCTGGCAATCGCCTGACCATCCCGACGCGGTGCAGAGCAATCGCCAGTGGTGGACGCAGTTCGGCAGCCGCGAACTCGATCGACTGATCGAACAGGCGCGCCTGGGCAGCCATGACCTCGGCGCCGCCGTTGCCCGGGTCCGGCAGGCACAGGCCAGCGCGACGATTGCCGGCGCTCCGCTGCTCCCGGAAATCAAGGCCGGACTGAATGCCAACCGGCAGAAACTGTTGCACGGCAAGGGCTACAGCCAGCTCGACGTCAAACCGGACAATCGCTCTCTGGATTACTACGACGCCGAGTTGAGCGCCAGTTACGAAATCGACTTCTGGGGCGGTAAACGCGCGGCGCGCGACAGTGCCGTGTTCGGCGTACAGGCCAGCGAATTCGACCGTGCCACCGTGGAGCTGACCTTGCAAAGCGGCGTCGCTAACAGTTACACCCAGGCCTTGGCGTTGCGTGAGCAGGCGCGGATTGCCGCGCTCAATCTGGCCAACGCGCAAAGCGTCCTGCACCTGGTGCAAACCCGGTTTGATGCCGGCAGCGCCACCGCGCTGGAACTGGCCCAGCAGAAAAGCCTGGTCGCCGAGCAACAGCGCAAATTGCCGCTGGTGCAGCAACAGGCCCGCGAAGCGCTGATCACCCTCGCCGCCCTGCTCGGCCAACCGGTGCAGGCGCTGTCGGCACCGCAACAGTCATTCGAACAATTGCAGTGGCCGAACATCGCCAGTGGCGTACCCAGCGATCTGCTGAGCCGGCG
>NZ_QAIU01000400.1:0-5292 GCF_003061205.1 Pseudomonas sp. HMWF006 | reverse complement strand
GCGCACGACGTTCTATAACCTGTCATCCGGGCTGACTGCGCCGATCTTCAACAACGGGCGCCTGAGCGCCGAACGCGACAAGGCCAAGGCCCGTCAGGACGAGCTGCTGGAGAGCTATCGCGGGGCGATCATCAATGGCTTCGCCGACGTGGAAAAAGCCCTCAGCAGCATTCGCGGCCTCGATGAACAACGGCAATGGCAAAGCGAAGAACTGAGCCAGGCGCAAACCGCGTTTGACATTGCCCAGAGCCGCTATCAGGCCGGCGCCGAAGACCTGCTGACGGTGCTGCAAACCCAGCGCACCTTGTATGCGGCGCAGGATATGAATGTGCAACTGCGCTTGTCGCGACTGCAAGCGAGCATTGCCTTGTACAAAGCGTTGGGCGGTGGCTGGCAAGTGATCTGAGCGCAAATTAGCGACTGGTCCGACGCCTTCGCGAGCAAGGTCGCTCCCACATTGGTTCTGCGTCGTTTACAAAGTCCCCTGTGGGAGCGAGCCTGCTCGCGAAAGCGCCGGATCAGGCGAACCAACATCCCCAGGCAAAAAAAATCGCAGCACCAGGCTGCGATTTTTTTTGCGCTTAGAGTTGCCGCCCTTTGACTTTCAGATGCCGCGCATACCACGGCCGCTGCGGCACTTTGCGAAACAGGTCGGCCATGTGGTCTTCGTCGCCGAAGGTGATGCGCAGCGCCAGCTTCATGGTTTCCGGGTCCATCTCCACCGAGCGCCCGACTTGCAGACCGGGCACCGTGCTGCAGCCGTGGGTGTCCGGGCCCAGCCAGGGATCGTCGACCTCAACCCAGCGTCCGGGCGCAAACCACGGTACGCCGTTGACCTCGAGACGACTGACTTCCCCCGGATGAAAGCGCTCGTGGGCCCGGAACCAGTCCTCGATGCGATCGTCGATCCAGCCGTGAAAACGCCAGAACACCGGGTTCACATGGGAGGAAAACGGGTCACCGAGAAAGTCGTTTTCCGGGACGTACCAGCGCGCGGCAAAATCGGCCTGATCGCGTGCCATCGGCACCGGAATGTCATTGGACGGATCACGCGCCACTGACGCCCAGCGCATGTGCAACCAGTCGTGCAGGCCCAGTTCGACTTCCGAACCGAACTGGCCGAGGGTGAGCTTCGACAAGTACCGCGGGTCGCGATACTGCGACTCCCAGACCTGGAAATTGCTGTGATAGGTCTCGGCGGCTTTGATGTCGCTGACCCATTTTGTGTATTCGTCGTCGCCTTCGGTCAGCCAGGTCGGCGGCAAGGCATTGCCGTCATGGTTGTCGAAGTAGCGGGCGAAACCCTGGCGGTCGCGTTCCAGTTCCGGTTGCGGCAGGGGAAACGCCGGCCAGGACGGCAAATCCTGCATCGAACGGGCCTTGCCGAGCATGTGCCGGTGCATGAAGAAAAAGTCGATGCCCGAGCCGTTGCGATCCTTGCGTGGCCCACGGGCGTCGCGCTCCTTGTCACGCGGGCCGGGCTGCCAGCCGATGCCGCGCAAGGCTTCGCGCTTTTTCTCCGACAGTTTGTGCCACTTGTCCCGCGTGGCGTGCCAGAGCTGGTGGAACAAACGATGTTCCGGCGCCACCAGCCAGGCCAATAGCGTCGGGTTCAATCCGGCACGTTCACGGGCCTCGGGGAAACGTCGCTTGATCGCGATGAAATGATTGTCGAGTTCGGGCAAACCCAAGGGCCGGTCCAGATGCAAGACCTGCCCGGTGAAGGTGCCGCTGCCAGCATTGCCGAACGCCGCCCAGACTTCGTCCAGTTTGACTTTGAACTCGTACACCGGTGGTGCTTGCGGCGCATCGGTGCGCAGCAACCGCCAGTACATCTCGGCGCCATTGCCCGGTGCCAGATCGCCGATCACCTGATAACGCGCTGGTGCATCAGCGCGCAGGTTGGCACCGGTATCGAGATAGCCACGCAAGCCGCGGCCACGCTGGGCAATGTCGAGAAACAATTCCAGCCCTTCGCCGGGCAGGCCGTCCAGCCCCGCAGCAGACCCGGTAAAGCGGATATCCCAGACGCCGCGCAGGCTGTCCGCCAGTTGTTGACCGGCCGTGTCGGCCAGATCGACC
This sequence comes from Pseudomonas sp. HMWF006, assembly GCF_003061205.1. NCBI lineage: Bacteria > Pseudomonadati > Pseudomonadota > Gammaproteobacteria > Pseudomonadales > Pseudomonadaceae > Pseudomonas > Pseudomonas sp. HMWF006. The sequence goes on along the minus strand of NZ_QAIU01000400.1, from coordinate 3,210 downwards.
GTGGCCTCTCCCGGGGTGACCGGAAATTCCTCACGGGTCAGCTCACGATGTGCATAAAAAGCGGCAGGCAGCGCGGCGCCCGTGAGTGCCATGCCCGCCATGAACCAGCGTCGAGAGATCGTCATTGCCCTACCTGTGTCAGCCATGAAGCAGGCTTTATCCAAGCTAGAACGTTTGCTCGCCGAACAAATTTATGGCCTCGGTAAAAGATCACCACGCGCCGGCAGCGCTTTTCTCGCGCCTCACTAAATTACCCGCCCGACCACTCGTTCCTCCCAGATAGCGAAGGCCCCTGCGCCTGCACCTCGACGGCGAACCTGAATGAGATGGCAATGACAAAACCGCGTTCGAAAAAGGCTCTATTTATCGGCCTGCCGCTGGCCTTGGCGATCAGCGCCGGCGCAGGGTTTCTGGCTTGGGACTACTGGTTTCGGGACAACCCCGGCTACCCGGTGAAAGTGATGAAGCAGGCGACCGAATTGCAGGATCGGCTCCTCTCGTTCGACAGCCACATCACCGTGCCGCTGAGTTTTGGCGCCCACGGCAACGAAGCCGACAAGGACGGTTCCGGGCAATTCGACCTGATCAAGGCCAATCGCGGCCGCCTGTCCGGCGCGGCGCTGACCGTGTTCGGCTGGCCGGAGATGTGGAACGGCCCGAATGCCCCGCATCGCCCGACCGAAGGCTTTGTCGAGGAAGCACGCAACCAACAGGAAGTGCGCTACAAAATCATTTCCGGGATGGTCCGCGACTTTCCCAATCAGGTCGGTATCGCCTACACCCCCGACGATTTCCGCCGCCTGCATGGCGAAGGCAAGTTCGCGATTTTCATCAGCATGCTCAACGCCTACCCGCTGGGCAACGACCTGAGCAAGCTCGACCTGTGGGCCGGGCGCGGCATGCGCATGTTCGGCTTCAGCTACATCGGCAACAACAGCTGGGCTGACTCGTCGCGACCGCTGCCGTTTTTCAATGACTCGCCGGACGCCCTCGACGGCCTCTCCGACATCGGCAAGCAAGCGGTGCAGCGCCTGAATGATCTGGGCGTGATCATCGACGTCTCGCAGATGTCGACCAAGGCGCTGGAGCAAGTCGCGCAACTGAGCCGCACGCCGATCGTGGCCTCGCACTCGGCGCCACGGGCCGCGGTGGATATTCCGCGCAACCTCAGCGACAAGGAATTGCAACTGATCAAGAACAGCGGCGGCGTGGTCCAGGTGGTCGGGTTCTCGCAATACCTCAAACCGCTGACCCAGGGTACCCAGGACAAACTCAACGCCCTGCGCGCACGCTTCGACTTGCCGCCACTGCCCAACCTGGCCATGGCCCTGATGCCGGGCGACCCGATCATCACCGCCTGGTCCGAGCAGAAACTCGGCCAGTACGCCAGCGGCCTCTACGCGATTCTTGAAGAAGAGCCGAAAGCGACCCTCAAGGACCTCGGCGACGCCATCGACTACACCGTGCGCAAAATCGGCATCGACCATGTCGGCATCGCCTCGGACTTCAACGATGGCGGCGGCATCAAGGGCTGGGAAAACGTCGGCGAGATCCGCAACGTCACCGCCGAGCTGATCCAGCGCGGCTACTCCGAAGCAGACATCGCCAAGCTGTGGGGCGGCAACTTCATGCGCGTCTGGGAGCAAGTACAGAACGCCGCCAAACCGGCGCTGGCCTCCCGTCAGGACGCAGCCAGACCATGACTGATCGCCGTACTTTTCTGAAACAGGCGGGCGTGATCGCAGCAGCCCTGCCAATGGGCGCAAGCCTGACATCGCCGGCGATGGCGTCCACTGCGCCGGCGGGTGACAAATGGGCCCGGCTGCGTCAGTTGTTTGATCAGGACCCGCAGGCGATTCACTTCGCCAATTTTCTGATCACCTCCCATCCCAGGCCCGTGCGCGAGGCCATCGAGCGTCATCGTGCAGCACTGGACCAGAACCCCGGCCTGGCCATGGACTGGGACTTCGGTGTCACCGAAAAGCGCGAAGCAAACGTGCGGGTCTGGGCCGGCAAATACCTGCAGGCCCAGCCCGGCCAGATCGCCCTCACCGGCAGCACCACCGAAGGCCTGGCGATGATTTACGGCAGCGTGCAGGTGCGCCCGGATCAGGAAATCCTCACCACCGAACACGAGCACTATTCGACCCGCAACATTCTCGCTTTCCGCAGCCGCCGCGATGGCACACGGGTGCGCAAACTCAACCTGTTCGAAACGCCGCAAAGCATTTCGCTGGATCAGGTGCTCGACACGATCAACCGCAACATCCGTCCCGAAACCCGCGTGCTGGGCATGACCTGGGTGCACTCGGGCAGTGGCGTGAAGTTGCCGATCGCCGAAATATCGCGACTGGTCGATGCACACAACCGACAACGCGACGACAAGGACCGGCTGATCTACGTGGTCGACGGCGTGCACGGCTTCGGTGTCGATGACCTGAGTTTCCCGCAGATGAACTGCGACTTTTTCATTGCCGGCACCCACAAATGGATGTTCGGCCCACGCGGCACCGGCATCGTGTGCAGCCGCAGCGAAGAGGTGAAGTACGTCAGCCCCAGCGTGCCGACGTTCTCCGAGGCCACAACGTTTGGCACCACCATGACCCCGGGCGGCTACCACGCTTTCGAACATCGCTGGGCGGTGGACGAAGCCTTCAAGTTGCACCTGCAATTGGGCAAGGCCGATGTTCAGACGCGCATCCATCAGCTCAACAGCTACCTGAAGCAGCGCCTGCGCGAACACGCCAACATCGAGTTGGTGACCCCGCTCGATCCACAGTTCTCTGCCGGTTTTACCTTCTTCCGGGTCAAGGGACAGGACAGCGATGAAGTCGCCGCCTACCTGATGAACAACCGGGTGATCTGCGATGCCGTCAGCCGCGACGTCGGCCCGGTGATCCGCACCGCGCCCGGTCTGCTCAACGACGAAACCGAAGTGGACCGGTTCATGGCCATTCTCGGTAAAAGACTGCGCGCCTGATCCCTCGACTCCAGTTTTCCTTTCACAGAGACGACTCATGAAAAAGCCTCACGCCTCATTCCCTTTCAAGGCCCTGCCCGCCCTGGCCCTGACCGCGCTGTGCGCCGGTCTGTTGCCCGCTGCCGCACAAGCGGCGACACCGCCGGCGCCGGGCAAAGTGTTCAAGGACTGCAAGGACTGCCCGGAAATGGTCGTGCTGCCGACCGGCACCTTCACCATGGGCACCCCGG
>NZ_QAIU01000399.1:16510-17722 GCF_003061205.1 Pseudomonas sp. HMWF006 | reverse complement strand
ATGAAGGGCTGAAGGGCGCCCTCACCCTAGCCCTCTCCCGGAGGGAGAGGGGACTGACCGGGTTGACTGTTCGAGGTACGCCGACCTGAAATATCCAGTCGTACTCAGGTTCTGAACGGCCCCCGATCTGCTCCCTTTCCCCTCTACCCCTTGGGGGAGAGGGCTGGGGTGAGGGGGTTAGATTTCAAATCCACCAAAAACCCCAAACCCCGGACACAAAAAAGCCGACGCATTCGCGTCGGCTTTTGTATTTCAGGCGGTATCAGCCTACTTCTTGTAGACGATTTTCTTGGTGCCACCTTCGCACGTGCCAACGACGTCGCCACCAGCGGCTGCACCCTTGTCGACAATCTCCAGCGAATACCCGGAAACGCCCTTGGCATCCAGCTTCGCCGCAATCTCGCTTTTCAGCTCTTCACAAGGCTTGCCGGCAGCAAACGCACCACCCGCAAGGCTCAACAAACCTACTGCCAATATGAACTTCTTCATCGGTCGCACTCCCTGGTCGGATTAAAAGAGGCGGGCATCGGACATTCACCCGATGCGCTCACCTTGTAGCGCTTTGCCATTCCTATGGCACTCGGCCAGCGCGCAAGTTCAGAAGCGTAGCCCAAACTCAGCTGCTGGCAATGCGGAAGCCGACTTTCAGCGTTACCTGGAAATGCGCAGCCTTGCCGTCCTTGATGTGGCCACGGGTCTCGACCACTTCAAACCATTCCAGGTGCTTGATGCTCTTGTTCGCTTCCGCCAGCGCGTTGTTGATGGCGTCTTCGATGCTGCTGGTGGACGAGCCGACCAGCTCGACTTTCTTGTACGTGTGATGGTCACTCATGGCGATCTCCTTGGCGTGTGAAATTGAGACTAGCAGTGATTTGCACTGTTGATTTCGGTGCCACGGTGCAAGCGAAGTTCAGATTTTCTGCACTTTCTCAAACCGCTGAAGTCCCAATCAACACACGCCACTCATCACCAATGCAGGAGAGCCACCATGGCCAACACCTCTTTACGTAAAGCCTCGTTGCAAAGCATGGAAGCCGAGATCGAGAGTCTGCTCAAATCGTTGGAAAGCCTGAAGGACGACGCTTCGGACGAGTCGCGCAAGACCCTCAAGGCGCTCAAAAGCAACGCTGAAAGTGCGCTGAAACATTCGCGCCACCTGCTCAGCGATGCCTACGAAGAAGTCAAAGTGAAAACCCGTGAGACCGGGATTGC
>NZ_QAIU01000399.1:13167-16500 GCF_003061205.1 Pseudomonas sp. HMWF006 | reverse complement strand
TTCTTGAGCCATTGCGCCAGTTGCCGGGCGCGCCCGTCTGCGGCGCGCTTGGGTAGCCACAACGCCAGTTGCGCCTGGGTTTCACAGAAGCCCCACGGCGCAACCAGGCGACCGGCTTTCAAATCTTCCGCTACCAATGGCTCTGGCGCGATCGCCACGCCGAGTCCGGCCACCGCGGCTTCCAGCAAATAATACAAATGCTCAAAACCTTGCCCGAGCTTCAACGCCTTGGCGTCGAGGTGGTTTTGCTGTGCCCAGTTCGGCCAGGCTTGTGGGCGAGAGGTGGTGTGCAGCAATGGTTCGCCGAGCAAGGCTGATGCCGGCGCGGTCTGCAGGCGTTGATAACCGCTGAACAACGGGCTCATCACCGGCCCGATGCGTTCTGCCGCCAGTTCATACACCTGCATGTCTGCCGGCCAGGGTGGTTCGGCGAACAGCAGCAAGGCGTCGAGTCCGGGACGCCGTGGGTCAAGATCGCCTTCGCCGGCCGACAGGTGCAGACGCAAGTCCGGCAGGTCGGTATTCAGCCGGCCCAGACGTGGAATGAACCAGCGCGCCAACAGGCTGCCCGAGCAGCCGAGCACGAACGGCGCGTCAGCGGTGCTTTGCGTCAGCTCGGCACACACACTGCGCAACCGATCAAATGCTTCGCCGCTGGCATCCCGTAGCCGAACCCCGGCATCTGTGAGTTTCAGGCCGCGACCATCCTTGACGAACAGGCTCACGCCAAGATGCTCTTCGAGCACTTTGAGCTGGCGGCTGACCGCGCCGTGAGTGACGTGCAGCTGTTCGGCTGCCTGACTGACGCTGTTGAGCCGAGCGGTGGCTTCAAAGGCACGCAAGGCGTTCAGCGGGGGGAGGTCGTGGCTCATGATATCTGTGAGATTTCCTGACAGGTTGCGGCAATCTTATCGGTTTTCAGGCTGCAAGGTCAGGGGTAGAGTGGTCGTCATTGTCTTCTGACCCGAATTCACCTGGAGCAACTCATGACCCAGACTTCGAACACTTCCAATCTGCGCAGCGGCCCCGACGATAACGGCCTGTTCGGTGCGTTCGGTGGCCGCTACGTGGCTGAAACCCTGATGCCGTTGATCCTCGATCTGGCCCGCGAATACGAAACGGCCAAGGAAGATCCGGCGTTCAAAGAAGAACTGGCCTACTTCCAGCGTGACTACGTCGGGCGTCCGAGCCCGCTGTACTTCGCCGAGCGCCTGACCGAATTCTGCGGCGGCGCGAAGATCTACCTCAAGCGCGAAGAGCTGAACCACACCGGCGCGCACAAGATCAACAACTGCATCGGCCAGATCCTGCTGGCGCGGCGCATGGGCAAGAAACGCATCATCGCCGAAACCGGCGCCGGCATGCACGGCGTGGCGACGGCCACCGTGGCTGCGCGCTTCGGTCTGGACTGCGTGATCTACATGGGCACCACTGACATCGAACGTCAGCAGGCCAACGTGTTCCGCATGAAGCTGCTGGGCGCCGAAGTGATCCCGGTGGTGGCCGGTACCGGCACCCTGAAAGACGCGATGAACGAAGCGCTGCGTGACTGGGTGACCAACGTCGACAGTACTTTCTACCTGATCGGCACCGTGGCCGGCCCACACCCGTACCCGGCGATGGTGCGCGACTTCCAGGCCGTGATCGGCAAGGAAACCCGCGACCAGTTGCAAGCTCAGGAAGGTCGCCTGCCGGACAGCCTGGTGGCGTGCATCGGCGGTGGCTCCAACGCCATGGGCCTGTTCCACCCGTTCCTCGATGACAAGAGCGTCGAGATCATCGGCGTTGAAGCGGCCGGTTACGGCATCGAAACCGGCAAGCACGCGGCCAGCCTCAACGGCGGCGTGCCGGGTGTGTTGCACGGCAACCGCACCTTCCTGCTGCAGGACGACGATGGCCAGATCATCGACGCCCACTCGATTTCCGCCGGTCTGGACTATCCGGGCATCGGCCCTGAGCACGCCTGGTTGCATGACATCGGCCGCGTCCAGTACACCTCGGTGACCGACGACGAAGCCCTTGAAGCGTTTCACAAATGTTGCCGTCTGGAAGGGATCATTCCTGCACTGGAAAGCGCTCATGCGTTGGCTGAAGTGTTCAAACGCGCACCGAAACTGCCGAAGGATCACCTGATGGTGGTCAACCTGTCCGGCCGTGGCGACAAAGACATGCAGACCGTCATGCACCATATGGAACAGTCGAAGCAGGAGAAACACTGATGAGCCGCCTGCAAACCCGCTTTGCCGACCTCAAAGAACAGAACCGCGCTGCGCTGGTGACCTTCGTCACCGCCGGTGACCCGGACTACGCCACGTCGCTGGCGATCCTCAAAGGCCTGCCGGGCGCTGGTGCCGACGTGATCGAACTGGGCATGCCGTTCACCGACCCGATGGCCGACGGCCCGGCGATTCAACTGGCGAACATTCGTGCGCTGGGCGCCAAGCAGAATCTGGCGAAAACCCTGCAAATGGTCCGCGAGTTCCGCGAAGGCAACAGTGACACTCCGCTGGTGTTGATGGGCTACTTCAACCCGATCCACATGTACGGTGTTGAGCGCTTCATCGCGGATGCCAAAGAGGCGGGCGTCGACGGTCTGATCGTGGTCGACATGCCGCCAGAGCACAACGCCGAACTGTGCGACCCGGCGCAGGCTGCCGGTCTGGACTTCATCCGCCTGACTACACCGACCACTGACGATGCGCGTCTGCCGAAGGTGCTCAACGGCAGTTCCGGTTTCGTTTACTACGTGTCGGTGGCCGGGGTGACCGGTGCCGGTGCGGCGACGCTGGAGCACGTCGAAGAGGCGGTGACGCGTCTGCGTCGGCACACCGACCTGCCGATCAGCATCGGCTTCGGCATCCGCACGCCGGAGCAAGCGGCGTCCATCGCACGCTTGGCGGACGGTGTGGTGGTGGGCTCGGCATTGATCGACCACATCGCCAATGCAACCACGCCGGATCAAGCCATCGACGGCGTGCTGAGCCTGTGCTCGGCATTGTCCGAAGGGGTGCGTAAGGCCCGCGTCAGCTGAAGGTAAAGTTCCTGATACAGAGGAATTAGCGCCTCGCTACACAGCCTAAATGAGCAAGACCGAGGGATTCAGAACCACGTTCTGAATCCCTTTTTGCTGTTGGTGCAGTGAGGAAAAACCCGATGAAAATGCCGAAACGTCTGATTGCCGGACTGGGCGCACTGATGATCAGCGCGACGCCGTTGCTGGCCAGCGCCGATCCACGTGATGATCATGACCACGGCGGCCCGCAACCGGGCCATTACGAGAACCGCGGTGACGATCACCGTGGTCCGCAGAACGACCACCGTGGCGGCCCGCCG
>NZ_QAIU01000399.1:0-13157 GCF_003061205.1 Pseudomonas sp. HMWF006 | reverse complement strand
ACCACGGCTACTTCGTGCGCGGTGCACCGCCACCGCCGGGCATCCATCTGGAACGCGGCCGGCCGTTGCCGCGCGGCTATTACGGCGAACGGCTGGACGGTCGGGCGCTGAGCCGCTTGCCGGTGTACCCAGGCTATGAATGGCGCCGGGCCGGGGGCGACATCGTGCTGATTGCGGTGGGCACCGGGATCATTTACGAAATTCTGGATGGGGTTTTGTATTGATGTAAGGAGAACACGTGTGGCGAGGGAACAAGCCCCTCGCCACAGGGATTGTTGCTTTTCGTGTATCAGGGCAGTTCCAGTCCGCCGGAAGCCTTGTGCAATTTGCGCAGATGTTCACCGATCTGTTTCACATTGGTTTCACTGGCTGCAATTTCGGCCGCGCGCTTGGGTTCCAGCAACTTGCGCACTTCCGCGTCCAGATCGCCGGACAGCGCCAGCAGTTTTTTCTGCCGCTGACTGCTTTCCGCTTCCAGGCGGCTGAACTCGGTCGGCTGTGGCAAGCCGTAACCGCGGCTGTCGAGCAATTCCGCAGGGCGGCTGAGGAAGCCGCTGTTGGCGAGAATCTCCTGCAAGGTCGCATTGGCCTTGTCCATGCCGCCGTTTTCCAGCTCGCGGGCACCCAGGTAGCGCTGCTTGACCTCATCCTGCGCCAGCAACAACTGACGGCGGTAACTGGCCTGCTCCAACAGCAGCAGGGCAGCACTGGTGCGCAGGTCTGCGCGCTCAAACCACGGCCGGCGCTCTTCGGCCGATAACGACAGCCACTCTTCAACGGTGTTCTGTTTGATCGGCAACTGCTTCTTCAACACATCGAACATCGCCTGGTAGCGGTCGCGGAACGAGTCGAAGCGATAGCCAAGGCGCAGCGCCTCTTTCGGATCATCCAGCACGCTGGTATCGGCCAGGCCACGGCCCTTGAGCACTTCCAGCAAACCGTTGGGCATGATGCTGTCCAGACCGACGAGTTGCGCGTTGTCGCTGCCGCTGCGCAACAGTTTCAGGCCTTCCACCGCGCAGTTGTTGGAGAGGAAGAAGTAGTTGCCGTCGTAGCTCCAGTGCATCTCGGCGGCGTGCTCGACCACCCCTTCGATTTCAGCGCGCGACAGGTTCAGCGGCACGGAGGCAAGGCTGCGCAGTTCGGTCTTGGTGTATTCGTCGATGACCTGGGCCAGCGGCAACACGAACAGGCGTGACGGATACTTGCCGACCAGTCCGTCCCAACTCGACAGTTGCACGTCGCCGACGAAGGCGCGATAGGACAGCACCAGATGCTGGTCCAGATCGAGTCGGCAGTCCGGTCCGCGCGGCCGACCCGGTGCGCAGATCACCAGGCGCAACATACTGTGGCCCCAGCGACTGACCCAGTTCTGATTGGCTTCGGCCAACAGATAGTCGACGGCGTAGACCCGCTCCGGATCGACCTGTCCCAAGGGTTGCTTGGCGAAGTCGTTACCGGCGTTCAGGAAGGCGAAGGTCTTGCTGCAGGTGTCCTTGGTCGGCGGCGCCCAGCCGAAGTGTTGCTGGTAATAGCGGTACAGCGCCGGACGCCGACAGGCGTAACTCGGGTCGAGGAGGAAATACTCCATGTTGACCGCGACGAATTCCTTCGGGCTGGAGATCTCGTACAGGTCCGGGCTGCGGGCAATCTGCCGATTGTGTTGTTCACGTTCCCCACGGCGACCGACGTACTGCTGCCATCCGGCGAGGTCGAGCAGGCGCGGATCATCGCTGAGGGTGAAGCGGCGGCCGTTCTGGCCACGACACTCATCGGGAATGCCGATCAGCCCGGCGCTGTTGAAACGCCGGGTGCAGCGCTGGATCAGCGTACGTTCGGCGCTGGGCCACAGGCGGGCGCGGTCATAGATGTGGGTGATTTCGTGCAGCACCGTGGCGAGCAGTTCCTGACGCACAGTGCCGTGGGGGCGATTGGTTTTCTCTTTGGCTGCACTGCCGTCGGTGAGACCGGCGAGCAGTTTGCGGTTCAGATCGAGTTCCGCCACCAGCGTGGCCTGGCCATAGGCATTGCCGGGCATGTCGTCGGTCCAGCCGACATCAATGCGCCGGTCCAGCCGCTCGATGAAGCTGGGCGGCAGCTTCTGCAGGGCTTCATCGATCAGCGCCTGACTGGCCTGTTGCTGGGCAGGGCTCAGACCGTCGGTCTTGAGCCGCAGTTGCAGGCCCGCGTGGGCGCTGTTGCCAAGCAGCAACATCGCCCCGGCCAGTAGCCAGGCGCCGAGTGACTTCACAGTGCGAGGATGGCTTCGGCGAGTACCTGATCACTGGCGTCGCGCGCTTCCGGCACACGAGTACGCAGAGTGTTGAGCGCAGCTTCGAGGTGCGCGCCACGAATCTCGCCGTTGGTGGCAACGAAACTGGCCGCGTCATCGTGGGCTTCGCGGATGATTTTCGAATCGCGAATCGACGTGGTGGTATCGGACGTGAAATCAATGGTGCGCTGGGAGGCACGAACGATGATGTTACTGGTGGCTACCAGGGTGTGCGCCTGGGCCACGTCGGCCAACAAAAACAGGCCAAGGGCGGCAGCAATCAGCGGGCTACGCATGGAACGACTCCGAAGGGGGAATGATAACTAGGGACTGGGATAACTATTGGACGAGAATTGCCTGTGCCAGTTCAAGGTCGCTGACATGAAGTTTTGGTCGGGATTTGCGCAGGTAATGCAGGGCGGATTCGAGCTGCGCGCCTCGCAATTCACCGTCACTGGCAACAAACGCCGCCGCGTCATCGTGAGCGGCGAGCAACAGTTTACGGTCGAATGGCGCAGAAGACACCATTCCGGTAGCCCATACCGTCACTACGGTGTTCTGGGTGGAAACATCGAAGGCATCGACCGACGTCGCCCAGCAGGCGCTGATCAAGGCCGAAGGAATAAGCAGGTTGGTCAGAAAACGCATGGGACTCGATAACGGTTAGCGAGTCTCAAGGCTAGCGCAATGCCCGGGCCAGAGCCAGCGGCGAAACATCGGGACACGGCTGGCGTGTCCCTGCTGGCCATGCGGATCAGATCGCCAGAATGGCCCGCGCCAGTTGATCGTCGGTGGCGTTCAGTTGCGGTGCCTGATGACGGATGAGGTCCAGGGCACTTTCCAGTTTCACGCCGCGGATCTGGCCTTGGCTGGCAACGAAGCTGGCCGCATCGTCACGGGCAGCGATCACGACTTTGTTGTCGCGCAGCGAAGAGCTGACGTCGGAGGTGGCGTCCGAAGAGGATTTCAGCGCGCCAACCACGGCGTCGGTGGTCACGATGAAGCTGGTTGCGCTGGCGTTGGCAGCCACGGCCAGCAAGGCGGCAGCGCTGAGCAGGCGAAGACGGGACATGGTGTATCTCCTGAAGGTAAACCGTATTGAGAGGTGGCTTGTGTCTGATGAGTCAGACGTGGGTAACAGAAGATTCGCCACGTTCTGCCATGGATATTAGGCCTGCGCGTGGGGTTAAAACAGTGGGCAGAATGCTAGCGCCAGAAAGGTTTCTCCAGTTCGTTGAGCCGATCGGCGTGACTGAGGCCCAGGTCCGCGAGATCACGTTGCTCAACCTGAGCCAGCAGACGCCGTGTCCTGGCGCGCTCCAGTGCTTGCCACAAGCCACTTAGCAGCCGGCGCAGTGGGTGTGGGCGAACAAGTGCTTGGACCGGAGTTGCTGAAACATCCTGTAAGTCTTTCATGGCGCATTCCTTAAGCCGGGGAGGGTTAAGGACATGCTCCGCCGAATACAGCGCGAGTAGCAGATACACTGATGTGAAATTGTACTGGTTCAGAATTGGCTATTAGAAAACTGTACCTGTTAATCCACTGCGCCGCTGTACGGATGTTTTTCAAGCCCTGAAACGACAAAACCCGTTGCGGTTTCCCGCAACGGGTTTTGTTTGTTCAATTCGGGTGCTGGCGGTGGGTCTTGCGACCAGAGCCAGCGACGCTACTTAGCGCCAGAACGGCTTGCTCAGCTCTTCGTAGCGTTGTGCTTCGCTGATACCGGCGTCAGCCAGCAGACGCGAATCCAGACGAGCCAGTTGGTGGCGGCTGGAGATGCGGCGCTGCCACAACATCAGGTTGGCGATAACGCGCAGAGGCAGGGAAGCCTGGGATTTTGCAGCTTTGTCTTCGAAGAACAGTTCGGAACTGAGTGTACGTTCCATGGTTGACATCCTTCCGCTTGTGGCGGGATCAGGTAGTGGTTTAACTGGTGCCCATGATCCTCTCGTTTGCCAAGTCTCTCTAGATACAGTTCAACTGTATTGTGAGTGACCAGTTAACTGTTTATAGGGGGTGTACGGGTCAAAATTGAGCAAACTGTACCTGTCCGCACTTAAATAGTGCATTTTTGCTCAATTCGAAGGTTGGCGTAGGTAAAAGCTGTAGGAAAACACCGGTACAGCAGTACAGTTTTTGCCAGATGAGGCGCGTAGAAAAAACCGCTGACGCAAACTGTGTTTGCATCAGCGGTTGACTGTGCGAATTACACCGCCAGCATGCGCCCGGTTTCTTCCAGGTTCATGTGCCAGCTCAACGCTTCGCGCAGGATATGCGGGGTATGGCCACCGATGGCGCAGGCGGCGGTGAAGTAGTCATTCAGCGCCTGGCGATAATCCGGGTGTACGCAGTTGTCGATGATCACCCGTGCCCTTTCACGCGGCGCCAGGCCACGCAGGTCGGCCAGTCCGACTTCGGTCACGAGGATGTCGACGTCATGCTCGGTGTGGTCGACATGGCTGACCATCGGCACCACGCTGGAAATCGCGCCGCCCTTGGCGATCGACTTGGTCACGAACACCGCCAGGTGCGCGTTGCGCGCGAAGTCGCCGGAACCACCAATGCCGTTCATCATCCGCGTACCGCAGACATGGGTGGAGTTGACGTTACCGTAGATGTCGAACTCAAGCGCCGTGTTGATGCCGATGATGCCCAGGCGGCGCACCACTTCCGGATGATTGGAGATCTCCTGCGGACGCAGGACCAGTTTGTCCTTGTACTTCTCCAGATTGCCGAACACGTCGCTGTTTCGCCGCTCCGACAGGGTGATCGAGCTGCCTGAAGCAAAGCTCAGCTTGCCGGCATCGATCAGGTCGAAGGTCGAATCCTGCAGCACTTCGGAGTACATGGTCAGGTCTTCGAACGGCGAATCGATCAGGCCGCACATCACCGCGTTGGCAATGTTGCCGATTCCGGCCTGCAACGGACCGAGCTTGTTGGTCATGCGTCCGGCATCGACTTCTTGCTTGAAGAATGTGATCAGGTGCTCGGCGATGGCATTGGTGTCGGCGTCCGGGGTCGATACCGTGGACGGCGAATCCGCTTGCTGGGTGATCACGATAGCGACAATCTTCTCCGGCGGAATCGGGATCGCGGTACTGCCGATGCGGTCGTCGACTTTTACCAGCGGGATGGGTGTGCGCGTCGGGCGGTAGGTCGGGATATAGATGTCATGCAGGCCTTCGAGGTTGGCGTTGTGCGCCAGGTTGATCTCGACGATCACCTGCTTGGCGAAGATCGCGAAGCTTGCCGAGTTGCCCACCGAGGTGGTCGGCACGATGTGGCCCTGTTCGGTGATGGCCACGGCTTCGATCACTGCGATGTCCGGCAGCTTCAATTGCTGGTTGCGCAATTGTTCGACGGTTTCCGACAAGTGCTGGTCGATGAACATGACTTCGCCGGCGTTGATTGCCTTGCGCAGGGTGCTGTCGACCTGGAACGGCATGCGGCGCGACAAAACGCCGGCCTCGGTCAGTTGCTTGTCGAGGTCGTTGCCCAGGCTGGCGCCGGTCATCAGGCTGATCTTCAGCGGCGTGACCTTGGCTCGCTCGGCCAGTGCGTGAGGGACGGCCTTGGCTTCGCCGGCGCGGGTGAAACCGCTCATGCCGACGGTCATGCCGTCTTCAATCAGAGCTGCGGCGTCGGCGGCGCTCATCACTTTATCCAACAACGAAGGCAGGCGAATACGGTCACGGTACATGGATTATTTTCTCGGGAAGCGAGTAGCAGGATGCGCAGTCTAGTGAATTTCGCGGGCGCCTGTCCCGCTACCAAGGTCGCAAACGAGGCGTCTATTTAGCGGGTTTCAAGTAAAACACCGTTACCGGATCTGCAACAACGCGGCAAATTGTCCAACGCTTTGCGCAAACAAAAACGCCCCGACAAGTCGGGGCGTCCGGTACAGCAGCGATGGATTACTCGACCGCTTTGACCATGTCTTCGATGACTTTTTTCGCGTCGCCGAACACCATCATGGTCTTGTCCAGGTAGAACAGTTCGTTGTCCAGACCGGCATAGCCGCTGGCCATCGAGCGTTTGTTGACGATGATGGTCTTGGCCTTGAACGCTTCGAGAATCGGCATGCCGGCAATCGGCGATTTCGGATCGTTCTTCGCGGCCGGGTTGACCACGTCGTTGGCGCCGAGTACCAACACCACGTCGGCCTGGCCGAACTCGGAGTTGATGTCTTCCATCTCGAACACCTGGTCGTAAGGCACTTCGGCCTCGGCGAGCAGGACGTTCATGTGTCCCGGCATACGACCGGCCACCGGGTGGATCGCATATTTGACGGTCACGCCACGGTGGGTCAGCTTCTCGGTCAGCTCTTTCAATGCATGCTGCGCACGGGCCACCGCCAAGCCATAGCCTGGGACGATGATCACGGTGTCGGCGTTGGTCAGCAGGAAGGTCGCGTCGTCGGCCGAACCGGATTTCACCGGGCGGGCTTCTTTCGCACCGGCTGGGCCAGCATCAGCCGTGTTGCCGAAACCGCCGAGCAGCACATTAAAGAAGGAACGGTTCATCGCCTTGCACATGATGTACGAGAGGATCGCACCGCTCGAACCCACCAAGGAACCGGCAATGATCAGCATCGAGTTGTTCAGCGAGAAGCCGATACCCGCCGCCGCCCAGCCCGAATAGCTGTTGAGCATCGACACCACCACCGGCATGTCGGCACCACCGATCGGGATGATGATCAGCACGCCCATCACGAACGCCAGCGCCAGCATCAGCGCGAACGCGGTGAGATTGCCAGTGAGCATAAAGGTCACACCGAGCACCAGTGTCGCCAGACCCAGTACGGCGTTCAGCTTGTGCTGACCGGCGAACTGTACCGGCGCACCCTGGAACAGACGGAACTTGTACTTGCCCGACAGCTTGCCGAACGCAATCACCGAACCGGAGAAGGTGATCGCACCGATCGCCGCGCCGAGGAACAGCTCCAGACGGTTACCTGCCGGAATCGAGTCGCCCAGTTGTTTAACGATACCCAGCGATTGCGGCTCGACCACCGCAGCAATCGCGATGAACACTGCTGCCAGACCGATCATGCTGTGCATGAACGCGACCAGTTCCGGCATCTTGGTCATTTCAACGCGCTTGGCCATGATCGAACCGGCCGTGCCGCCGACCAGCAGGCCAACGATGACGTAACCGATACCGGCCGTGGCGAGCTCAGCCCCGAGCTTATAGATGAGGCCGACGGTGGTCAGGATTGCCAACGCCATGCCGAGCATGCCGAACAGGTTGCCGCGTCGCGAGGTGGTCGGGTGCGACAGGCCTTTGAGGGCCTGGATAAAGCAGATCGACGCGATCAGGTAGAGCGTCGTGACGAGATTCATGCTCATTACTTCGGCGCCTCTTCTTTTACTTTCGGGGCTTTCTTCTTGAACATCTCAAGCATGCGGCGGGTGACAAGGAAGCCACCGAAGACGTTGACCGCCGCCAGTGCCACGGCGAGGGTGCCCATGGTTTTGCCCAGCGGCGTGACGGTCAGTGCGGCTGCGAGCATGGCGCCGACGATCACGATCGCCGAGATGGCGTTGGTCACTGCCATCAATGGCGTGTGCAGCGCAGGTGTAACGTTCCAGACCACGTGGTAACCGACATAAATCGCCAGCACGAAGATGATCAGGTTGTAGATACCGGGGGAGATAAGCTCTTCCATCGTCTGAATCCCTGCTTAGGCGTTTTTGCGGATGACTTGGCCGTCGCGGCACATCAGGCACGCGGCGACGATGTCGTCTTCGAGGTTGACGTCGAACTGGCCTTCTTTGGTGAACACCAGCTTGAGGAAGTCCAGCAGGTTGCGCGCGTACAGTGCCGAGGCGTCTGCAGCGACTTCACCAGCCAGATTGGTCGGGCCGCAAATGGTCACGCCATTCTCGATCACGACTTGATCAGCCACAGTCAGCGGGCAGTTGCCGCCCTGAGCAGCGGCGAGGTCGATGACCACCGAGCCCGGTTTCATCTGCGCCACGGTGTCCGCGCTTAGCAGCGTCGGTGCCTTGCGGCCAGGAATCAGCGCGGTAGTGATGACGATGTCAGCCTGCTTGGCGCGCTCGTGCACGGCCTGGGCCTGACGCTGCATCCAGCTCGCCGGCATTGGCCGCGCGTAACCGCCGACACCGACCGCGCATTCGCGCTCTTCATCGGTCTCGTAAGGCACGTCGACGAACTTGGCGCCGAGGGACTCGATCTGCTCCTTCACCGCCGGACGCACGTCAGACGCTTCGATCACCGCACCCAGGCGTTTCGCCGTGGCAATGGCCTGCAATCCAGCCACGCCTGCGCCGAGAATCAGCACGCGCGCCGCTTTCACGGTGCCCGCAGCCGTCATCAGCATCGGCATGAAGCGCGGATAGTAGTGCGCGGCCAGCAACACGGCCTTGTAGCCGGCAATGTTCGCCTGCGACGACAGCACGTCGAGGCTCTGTGCGCGAGAAGTGCGCGGCGCGGCTTCGAGGGCGAACGCGGTGATCCCGCATTCGGCCATTTTGGCGATGGTTTCGTTATTGAACGGATTGAGCATTCCGACCAGCACCGCGCCGCGCTTGATCAGCGCCAGTTCGGCGTCGCTGGGGGCGACCACTTTGAGAATCAGCTCGGCACCGAACGCATCGTTGGCACTGCCAATGATCGCGCCCGCCGCTTCATAGGCACTGTCGACAACACTGGCTTTAACGCCGGCGCCGGTTTGCACAGTGACCTTATGACCTTGGCTGATCAGCTTTTTAATGGTTTCCGGGGTTGCAGCAACCCGTGTTTCACCGGTCTGGGTTTCGAGAGGAACACCAATGTGCACGTCAAATCTCCTGCGTGATCTTATTGAGTAAACCCAGGCACTGCGGATGGTGCGACTGGGGCGGCCGATCAGCACGATCCCGCCAAATCAGGGCGGGGCGCGGCATTTTGCAGGCGAACTTTATGCCCTTCAAGGGATTATGACGGGTGACGGAAAATTAACTACAAGTCATGCCGTGACCGAATGTCGCAGATAGCTAGTGCAATCCCTTGCAGGCCGTGCCTTGTAAGGATTCTGGCTGAATTGGAAAAAATTTCTCATCGGCGGCGTGAATAGGCCGTAATGAGTCGCGGATGGAGGCTCAAAGCCACGTCTTCAGGCGCTTGTGGGACGTCTGTACGACTTTCGGATACAGTCTGCGATTTTGCGACAAATACTTATATCTGTAGGGCTTTGATTTTCCTGACTACCGGGTTAGCAATCGCTGTAGGCCTTTATCCTTCTAGGCTGTAGCTATTTGCCTGGTTGACCAGCCAATCGCGAAATGCCTTGAGTGACGCCGATTCGACCTTTCGCTCAGGAATCATCAGGTAATAGGCTTTGATACTTGAGAGCGCATTGGGGTTGGCAATCACCAGGCGTTTCTCGGCTAATTCACGCTGAATCAGGAACGGTGGAATCAGCGCGATCCCCATGTCGTGCATGGCGGCCTGAGCCAGCATGGAGAATAGCTCGTAGCGCGGACCTGTCATGTCGCGAGGAATATTCAAGTGTTGCGAGTTGAACCACTGGCGCCAGGCGTAGGGTCGGGTGGTTTGTTGCAGGAGTGGAAGATCGGCAATCTCGTCAGCTGTCAGATGCGTGTTTTTGCCCAACAGGGCGGGACTGCATACCGGCATCGGATTTTCGCCCATCAGTCTGTGGGATTCGGTACCGGACCAATCGGCGTCGCCAAAGTAGATCGCCGCGTCAAAGTCAGTGTCGGCGAACAGGAACGGCCGGGTACGGTTGGTCAGGTTGACGGTCACCTCCGGATGCTTGAGCTGGAAGTCTTTCAGCCGGGGTAGCAACCATTGCGTGCCGAACGTCGGCACCACCGCCAGCTCGATTACGTTGGTGCCTTGCTGGCCCATCACCGACAGCGTATCGCGCTCGACGGCATCCAGTTGCGTGGCAACACGGCGGCTATAGGAAAGTCCTGCTTCGGTCAGTTTTACGCCACGCCGCGAACGTCGGAACAGTTCCACGCTAAGGAAGTCCTCAAGGCTGGCGATCTGTCGGCAAATAGCACCTTGGGTGAGGGAAAGTTCTTCGGCTGCCTTGGTGAAACTCTCGTGACGAGCGGCGGCCTCAAAGCTGATCAGGGCGGTAGTGCTGGGGATCTTCCTGCGCATGTACGTTAACCTCACTAATGCAGCATGTAAAAGGCATCCGGCGCCGTCTCGGAGTGAGAAACTAGCACAACAGGATGCGAAATCCTCGTTTGCCGGGATGACGAACCGGGCCTAGGATCAATGCCACGTTAATTCACCGATTTGCGAGGACACACTCATGGGCGGTAAAGCTAGCTTCAACTGGATCGATCCCCTGCTGCTGGATCAACAGCTCACCGAAGAAGAGCGCATGATCCGCGACACCGCCGCGCAGTTCGCTCAACAGAGCCTGGCGCCACGTGTCCTTGAAGCGTTCCGTCATGAGAAAACCGATCCTGCGATCTTCCGCGAGATGGGCGAAGTCGGTCTGCTCGGCGCAACCATCCCGGAGCAATACGGCGGCAGCGGTCTCAACTATGTCAGCTACGGTCTGATCGCTCGCGAAGTGGAGCGTGTCGATTCCGGCTATCGCTCGATGATGAGCGTGCAGTCCTCGCTGGTGATGGTGCCAATCAACGAATTCGGCACTGAAGCCCAGAAACAGAAATACCTGCCAAAACTGGCGTCCGGCGAGTGGATCGGCTGCTTCGGCCTGACCGAGCCGAACTACGGTTCCGATCCGGGCGCGATGATCACCCGTGCGCGCAAGGTCGACGGCGGCTACAGCCTGACCGGCGCCAAGATGTGGATCACCAACAGCCCGATCGCCGATGTGTTCGTGGTCTGGGCCAAGGACGATGCCGGCGACATCCGTGGCTTCGTGCTGGAGAAGGGCTGGAAAGGCCTGAGCGCTCCGGCGATTCATGGCAAGGTCGGCCTGCGTGCGTCGATCACCGGTGAAATCGTCATGGACAACGTGTTCGTGCCGGAGGAGAACATCTTCCCTGACGTGCGTGGTCTGAAAGGTCCGTTCACCTGCCTCAACTCGGCGCGTTACGGCATCTCCTGGGGTGCATTGGGCGCTGCCGAGTTCTGCTGGCACACCGCTCGCCAGTACACCCTTGATCGCCACCAGTTCGGCCGGCCGCTGGCAGCTACTCAATTGATTCAGAAGAAACTGGCCGACATGCAGACCGAAATCACCTTGGCCCTGCAAGGCTGCCTGCGCCTGGGGCGCATGAAGGACGAAGGCACGGCTGCGGTGGAAATCACTTCGATCATGAAGCGCAACTCGTGCGGCAAGTCCCTGGACATCGCCCGGATGGCTCGCGACATGCTGGGTGGCAACGGTATCTCCGATGAGTTCGGCGTGGCTCGTCACCTGGTCAACCTGGAGGTGGTGAATACCTATGAAGGTACTCATGACGTCCACGCGCTGATCCTGGGGCGCGCGCAAACCGGTCTGCAGGCGTTCTATTAACAGGAGAGCGACCATGGGCGCGTTGTCGCATCTGCGGGTACTGGATTTATCGCGAGTATTGGCCGGGCCGTGGGCCGGGCAGATCCTCGCCGACCTTGGCGCCGAGGTGATTAAGGTCGAGCGCCCCGGCAACGGTGATGACACGCGCGCCTGGGGGCCGCCCTTCCTTAAGGACGCTTATGGCGAGAACACGACAGAAGCGGCTTATTACTTGTCGGCCAACCGCAATAAGCAATCGGTGACTATCGACTTTACGCGGCCCGAGGGGCAGCAGCTTGTGAGAGAGCTGGCGGCCAAGTCGGACATTCTTATCGAGAACTTCAAGGTCGGTGGTCTGGCCGCTTACGGTCTGGATTACCCGTCGCTGAAGGCGATCAATCCCGATCTGATCTATTGCTCGATCACCGGCTTCGGCCAGACCGGGCCGTATGCCAAGCGAGCGGGTTATGACTTCATGATTCAGGGGCTGGGCGGCTTGATGAGTCTGACGGGCCGGCCTGAAGGCGATGAAGGCGCCGGACCGGTGAAGGTTGGTGTGGCGTTGACGGATATTCTCACCGGCCTGTATTCGACGGTGGCGATTCTGGCTGCGCTGGCCCATCGCGATCACGATGGCGGTGGTCAGCATATCGACATGGCATTGCTGGACGTGCAGGTGGCGTGTCTGGCGAACCAGGCGATGAATTACCTGACCACAGGCAATGCGCCAAAGCGTCTGGGGAATGCGCATCCGAACATCGTGCCTTATCAGGATTTTCCTACCGCTGATGGTGACTTCATCCTCACCGTGGGTAATGACGGGCAGTTCCGCAAGTTCGCCGAAGTGGCGGGGCAGCCGCAGTGGGCCGATGATCCGCGCTTTGCTACTAATAAGCTGCGGGTGGCGAACCGCGCGGTGCTGATTCCGCTGATTCGGCAGGCCACAGTCTTCAAGACGACGGCTGAGTGGGTTGCCGAGCTTGAACAGGCGGGTGTGCCGTGTGGGCCGATCAATGATCTGTCGCAGGTGTTTGAAGATCCGCAGGTGAAGGCCCGGGGTCTGGCGATAGAGCTGCCACATGCGTTGGCCGGGATGGTTCCTCAGGTGGCCAGCCCTATCCGGTTATCGCAGACGCCGGTTGAATACCGACGTGCCCCTCCTTTATTGGGCGAGCACACGCTGGAGGTTTTGCAGCGGGTGCTGGGGTTGGGCGCGGGTGCGGTGGCGGCGTTGAAAGAGGATGGAGTGCTCTGAGGTGGCCTTCTATATAGAAGGCTGGGTCACTTCTTCTATATAGAGGGGTGATTTGGCTGTTTTTTAGCCTGATCGTAAGTTATTGAAAGAAAACTGAAATTAAGTGTTGACGGCAAATTCTGGAAGTCTATAATTCGCCCCACTTCCGGCGCAGTCGAAACGGAAAACTCCT
>NZ_QAIU01000398.1:0-1764 GCF_003061205.1 Pseudomonas sp. HMWF006 | reverse complement strand
CGCAGCAGCACGGACAACCGTGCGGTGTCGAGCAACCTCAACGACATCCTGCTGGCCCAGGATTACCAGGACCTGACCGGTCAGGTGATCAAGCGCGTGACCCAGCTGGTCACCGAAGTCGAAAGCAATTTGCTCAAACTCGTGCTCATGGCCAGTCAGGTGGACCGCTTTGCGGGTATCGAACATGACCGCGCCGCGATGCTTGCAGAAAAAGATCCACAAAAACATCTCTCGCAGGGTGAAGGTCCGCAGATTCATGCCGATAAACGAGAAGACGTTGTGTCCGGTCAGGACGATGTGGACGATTTGCTATCCAGCCTTGGATTTTGAGTTTTAGGTTTTTAGACCTGTAGGAGCACCCCATTAATGAGCTTCGGCGCCGATGAAGAGATCCTTCAGGATTTCCTGGTTGAGGCCGGCGAGATTCTTGAGCAACTGTCCGAACAACTGGTTGAGCTGGAAAGCCGCCCGGATGATGCAGATCTGCTCAACGCAATTTTTCGCGGTTTCCATACTGTAAAAGGGGGCGCCGGCTTCCTTCAGCTCAACGAGCTGGTGGAGTGCTGTCACATCGCCGAAAACGTGTTCGACATCCTGCGCAAGGGTGAACGCCGCGTTGATGCAGAACTGATGGACGTGGTGCTCGAAGCACTGGACGCGGTGAACAGCATGTTCAGCGAAGTCCGTGAACGTGCCCCGATCACCGCCGCCACCCCGGAACTGCTGGCCGCGCTGGCGCGTCTGGCCGAGCCGCAAACGGCCGATCAAGCCCCGGCTTCACCGGTGGCCGAGATGATCGAAGAACTGGTCGTCGAAGGCGATTCCGGCGATTCGGGCGACATCACCGATAACGAATTCGAACAGCTGCTGGACTCGCTGAACGCCGTCAAGGCCGAAGCCGAAGCCCCGGTCGTTGCTGCACCGGTGCAAACTGCCGAAGCGGCCGCCAGCGATGAAATCACCGATGCCGAGTTCGAGTCGCTGCTCGATCAGTTGCACGGCAAAGGCCAGTTCGCACCTGACGCCGTTGCACCGACGGCAGCGCCTGCGGCCCCGGCGGCGGGCGACAGCTCGGACATCACCGACGACGAATTCGAAGCACTGCTTGATCAGTTGCACGGCAAGGGCAACTTCGCCGTGGAAGCGCTGGAGTCGGCGATCGCCTCGGCACCGGCGGCACCTGCCGCACCGGTAGCCGCTGCTGCCGGCAGCGACCTGATCAGCGATCACGAGTTCGAATCGCTGCTCGACGAGCTGCACGGCAAAGGCAAGTTCGATGCAAGCGCTGCGACGGCCGGCTCCGCGTCGACAGTCGCCGCGCCTGCCGCCAAGGCTGCAGCGGCTCCGGCCGCCGCGCCGAAGGCCGCTGCCAAGCCTGAGCCAAAAGCTGAAACGCCAAAACCGGCTGCCGCTGCTGCACCGGCGCCGGCTCGTGCTCCAGCAACTCCGCCACCGGAAAAACCGGCGAGCGAAGCCGAGACCACCGTGCGAGTCGATACCGCGCGTCTCGACGAAATCATGAACATGGTCGGTGAACTGGTGCTGGTGCGTAACCGCCTGGTGCGCCTGGGTCTCAACAGTGGCGACGAAGCCATGTCCAAGGCCGTGTCGAACCTCGACGTGGTCACGGCTGACTTGCAGACCGCGGTGATGAAGACCCGGATGCAGCCGATCAAGAAGGTCTTCGGGCGCTTCCCGCGTCTGGTTCGCGACCTCGCGCGTCAGCTCAAGAAAGAGATCAACCTGG
Organism: Pseudomonas sp. HMWF006; assembly: GCF_003061205.1. Classification (NCBI taxonomy): domain Bacteria; kingdom Pseudomonadati; phylum Pseudomonadota; class Gammaproteobacteria; order Pseudomonadales; family Pseudomonadaceae; genus Pseudomonas; species Pseudomonas sp. HMWF006. The sequence continues at coordinate 17 of NZ_QAIU01000398.1, read as the reverse complement.
AACTGGTGGGTGAAGAG
>NZ_QAIU01000031.1:28043-48902 GCF_003061205.1 Pseudomonas sp. HMWF006 | reverse complement strand
TGACACAACTCTCGGGGAAAACCATAAAGCTGAGGATCAGGTTGTCCGAAGAAGAGGAGCCCTACATGGGGGACACCTGGGTAAAGGTGCCGAACGGCTGGAAGCGTTGCATGGGGAAAAGTTTCGAAGATCAACATGCGTTTTGTTACGGCAATCACCACGACTTCAGCACCTTCAGGATGGTGGATGAGCGGGTGTGCACCATTTATCCGGGCTGCACGGAAAACAAGGAGGAGATCCCATGAGCATTGAGTCGTTAGATCCGAGCGTTGCAGCCTTTATGCAGGGCAACATTCACGCCTGCCCTTTACGTGGTCACTCCACGACCTTTCAATTAGTGGACGAATTTGGTGACGGCAAGCCCTATGCGGGTTTGACATTCGAAATCACTGATTACGAAGACACCGTCTATTCCGGTCAGCTGGATGCGACGGGCTCTGGAAAAGTAATAAATCATTTTTGTGGGCCGGTGGTACTTAAACTCAATCATTCATATCAAGGTCGAGATGATGACTACAGTCAGTTAATTCGCCGGAAGCACTACCCCCTCCCCATCACCGAACTCCAGGTTCGCGCCGAGAAAACCGGCTTCTTCACCAAATCAGGCGTGCGTACCCAGGCCAATCCAGCAAAAGACCTTGCCGGGACCAACGCCTATTACCAGGTTGAAGTGAGCGAACTGGTCAAACATGTAGCGCACTTGCCGCCTCTGGCAGAGCGTCGTGATCCGCCGAATATGGTGGTGCACAAACTAATGCGCTCCACGCCCCAAACCCGAACGTTCGCGCAGATTGATAGCAATGCGCCGGACGCAGGAATGAGCGCGATCTTCAGTCAGGCCAGCATGGCCACGGTCGAGTTGGGTTTCTCTCCGCCGCCGCCCAAACCCAAGGGCATTGCCTTGTTGCCGAACAAGCACCATGTGCTGGAAGTGCGCCCCATGCGGGCGTTACGCCCTATGCTGTCGATCGGCAACGAGTTCTGCGCACTCAACCTCTATCAACTGTCATTGATGGCGACCCTGAGTTACACCGACTTCGGCCAGGAGCCGAACACACAACCGGTCAAGACCGACCGTGTGAGTTTCCCCGTGCAGCCCAGCAGCGGCAATTGGTTCGGCCATGCACTGCCGCAGTTTGATGAGTTGTGGAAAGTCGATGCCTCGCAAACGAAGAAGTACTACCCGCTGTATGAAGAAGTGCCTTACTCGAAACGCCTGGAAGTGGTGCCGTTCGATCCACAGCTTTACCCCGAGGTGAATGATCCAGCACTGGGGGATCAACAGGAACATCCGGCCAAGCTGCACTTTTTCGATGATCGCAAACAAGCCGACAGTACGGACACTCAGGCGTTTATCACGCATCACGACGAGGTGATATTGATCAGTGTCCGGGGAACCAGCGAAACGTTGCCCGATGGCCTGCGCGATGGAGACGCCTATCAGGTGCCTTTTCAAGAAGGAGAAGGCAAGGTGCACCGTGGCTTCTACGGGGGCGCCCAAGCGGTTTTCCCGTTTGTCGTGAGCTATCTGGAGAGGTTCTACAGTGGGCAAAAACTGCTGATTACCGGACACAGCCTGGGCGGGGCGATAGCACTGATCTTGTCCGAGATGCTGCGCCGCGATCCTCAATACTCATCGGATATCGTGCTCTACACCTACGGTGCCCCTCGCGCCGGCGACACCACCTTCATCGCAAGCGCCCAGTCACTGACCCACCACCGCATCGTCAACCAGAACGACCCGGTACCCAGCGTACCCGCCACCTGGATGAACACCTACGCCGAACCCAAGCAAATGTACACCGCCAACGGAGTGGTGTTGGCCCTTCAACCGGTCGCCGGGTTTGCCTTGCTGGTCTGGGGCGTAACCAACTTCTTTGGTGAGGATTACGGGCATCACGGTGAACTACGCCACTTCATGCCGGTGGTGTTTGGCAAGGAACACAAGTCATCCATTCTCTGGCAGCCGGGCTGCAGCCTCATCAACGATCACGGTTGCGCGCAGGCCTTGCGAAATATCAATGGCTTGCCCAAGCGCGGCTCATTTCTGGAGCAGCTCGCCGCGGCGAGCGATCACTCGATGGTCGGGAGCTACATCCCCGGCTGTTGGGCCAGCCTGCGCCGCTGGCAGGAGGCGCAGCAGCTCAAACGTTCTGTGGTGACGTACCGGGAGTTCGAATGGGTGAGTGGCGCTTTAAAGAATCTCAAAGACCAACTGAGTGCCGTGAAGCGCAATCTCCGAGACCACCCCAGCGCTTATGTCCGGCACGAGGAAAGAACCCACAAGACGACAGTTCTCGACAGAGAAATCAGCAAAATAGAAATGACCCACGCTCGACTGGTCGCCCTGCACGGCCAGCGAGTCACCGAGGCCGACGTCTACGGCAGCTACGCCGAACAGCCCGAGTGGGTGCAGGAAAACCTGCTGCGCTGGAACGCGCACCCGGAAAATCTCGTTCAGGAACAACTGGCGATGATTCCTCCCGCCGCCCAGGACCACGATGCAGCGATCGCGGCAATGACGGGGGGACACGCGGTCGGCGCGCCCTATCAGCTGGATATTGATTCAATTGTGTAATCACCACAAAAAATGGGCACCCGACCGCAATCGGTGTGCCCATTTTTTATTGCGCTGCTCCCCGTTGTTCGGGGAGTTCGCCGCAATTAAGGATTAACGCTGTCTTTCAACGATTTGCCTGGCTTGAACGCAACGGTGTTGCTGGCCTTGATTTTAACCGGCTCGCCGGTCTGCGGGTTTTTGCCGGTACGGGCGCCGCGGTGGCGTTGCAGGAAGGTGCCGAAGCCCACCAGCGTCACGCTGTCCTTGCGGTGCAGAGCGCCGGTGATTTCTTCGAGGACGGCGTTGAGTACGCGGTTGGCCTGCTCTTTGGTCAGATCTGCTTTTTCAGCGATTGCAGCGGCGAGTTCTGGTTTACGCATTAGTGAAGCCCCTTTGACGGTTTTTTGTTGTTATGTCCGTGCTGTTCTCGTTGGAACAGCGCCCAAGGCGCCGCAGGCTCTACTCTGCGGCAGACGGGAGTGAGAATGGCACGCGGATACCGGCGGCGCCAGTCTCCCCGCGACCTTTGTAGGGGCAAAAGCGGGGTGATTCCGACAGAACGACCGGTATTTACGCCAGCAGCGCCGGAAGCTGTTTGTTCAGGGCGAGTTTTTCCATCACCGCCGCGCCAGTCAGGGCATAACCGAGCAACTGGCCGTCGGAGCCATGACACACAGCCTTGATGTCGGCGCCCTGCCCTTCGACGGTCCAGACGCCTTCGCGGCCCCGTGGCGGCGGTGAAACGACCAACGGGCACACCGGGGTTTTCACGGTGATCGGCATCGGGCCGTAGCTCACTGCGGCAGGGTTTCCGGTGAGGGTTTGTGCCAGCGCACGCGCACCACTCATGAGGGGCATCACGTACAACAGATTGAGTCCATCGACCTCGGCGCAGTCGCCCAGGGCGTAGATATTGGCGTGGGACGTTTTCAGATACCGGTCGACGACGACGCCGCGATTGACCTGCACCCCGGCCGCCGCTGCCAGATCAATGCGCGGGCGCAGACCGATGGCTGACACCACGACATCGCAGGCAATCACCTGACCGTCGGACAGATGCGCTTTTAGCCCGTCGGCGTCCTTTTCCAGGCGATTCAGTACCGGACCGAGGTGGAAACGCGCGCCCAGGCTTTCCAGCCCGGCCTGCACGGCTGCCGCAGCGGCCGGGTGCAGCAGCATCGGCATCACTTGCTCGCACGGTGCAACCAGCTGCACCTCGTAGCCGCCGAGGATCAGGTCGTTGGCGAATTCGCAGCCGATCAACCCGGCACCGAGCACCAGCACCCGCCGTTTGCCTTCGGCTGCCGCACGAAAACGCGCGTAATCCTCGAGATCATTGATCGGGAATACCAGATCAGCGCCATCGCCCTCGATCGGCACGCGTACGGTTTCCGCACCCCAGGCGAGGATCAGGTCGCGGTAGTACACCGCCTCTTCGCCAATCCACAGGCGCTTGTGGCCGGCGTCGATACCACTGATGCGCGTATGGGTGCGCACTTCGGCCTTCAACTGCTCGGCCATGGTGCCGGGTTCAGCCATGCTCAGGCCATCGGCGTCCTTGTTCTTGCCGAAACCGGTGGAGAGCATCGGCTTGGAGTAAGAGCGGCCGTCATCGGCGGTAATCAGCAGCAGCGGGGTTTCGCCATCGAGTTTGCGAAACTCCCGGGCCAGGTTGTAACCCGCAAGCCCGGTGCCTACGATTACGACAGGTGCGTTCATACCTTACTCCTTGGTTTTTCTCAGTTGATTTCGATCATTTCGAAGTCCGTCTTGCCGACGCCGCAGTCCGGGCACAGCCAGTCTGCCGGTACATCTTCCCAACGGGTGCCCGGCGCAATGCCGTCATCCGGCCACCCCTCAGCTTCGTTGTAGATCAGGCCGCAGACGATGCATTGCCACTTTTTCATTCAGGTACTTCCTCAGGATTCAGGCTTTTGTCGGCGCGGACGGTCGATGGTGGTTGCGCTGCCATCCGGCTCAGGGCGTTTTGTACTGATGGTGCCGGGCAGATGCAAGCCTGTTCGGCGCAACGGCGACCCGGATCAATCAAATTCGCAGCACGCCATGTTAAGCTCGCCGCCTCATTTGCGGCCAATAATGACTCATTGTGCAACATTCAAATGCCTGCCCGGCCCCGCTCTGGCTGACTCAAAGCCGACTGACGCCCCTCCCCGATCCGTTGACCCTGGACTGGTTGTTCGACGAAGGCTCGCTGACCCGCCGCCTGACGCGGCTGTCCGATGACGGCTTCAGCGTCACGCCGTTGTTCGAAGGCTGGGACACTCTGCGCAGCGACGAATGCACCGCGCTGGATCTGGCCGAAGGCAGCGAAGGCTGGGTGCGTGAGGTGTATCTGCGCGGTCACGGCGAGGCCTGGGTGTTTGCCCGCAGCGTGGCGTCACGCGCCGCGTTGCAAGGTGATGGCTTGCACATGGACGAACTGGGCAGCCGCTCCCTGGGTGAGCTGCTGTTTTGCGATCACGCCTTCCAGCGCCGCGCCATCGAGGTCTGTCACTACCCCGAAGCGTGGTTGCCAGCCGCATCGAAAGCGCCGCAACTGTGGGGCCGCCGTTCGCGTTTCGACCGTGGCGCCCTGAGTGTGCTGGTCGCGGAAATTTTCCTGCCGAGCCTGTGGCGTGCCGCCCGCGCCCATCCGGAGAACTGCTGATGTACCAGAGCCTGCTCAAGTCCCTGAACCGCTTGAATCCGCGCGCCTGGGATTTCATTCAGCTGACGCGCATGGACAAGCCGATCGGCATTTACCTGCTGCTGTGGCCGACGCTGTGGGCGCTATGGATTGCCGGTAAAGGCTCGCCTTCGCTGGCCAATATCGTGATTTTCGTGCTCGGCGTGGTACTGACCCGTGCCGGTGGCTGCGTGATCAACGACTGGGCCGACCGCAAGGTCGATGGCCACGTCAAACGCACCGCGCAACGCCCGCTGGCCAGCGGCAAGATCAGTTCGAAAGAGGCGCTGGTGTTTTTCGCGCTGCTGATGGGCGTGAGTTTCCTGCTGGTGCTGTGCACCAATGCACCGACGATCTGGTTGTCGCTGGGCGGCCTGGCATTGGCGTTCACCTACCCGTTCATGAAGCGCTACACCTATTACCCGCAAGTGGTGCTGGGGGCGGCGTTTTCGTGGGGCATGCCGATGGCGTTCACCGCCGAAACCGGCGAACTGCCCGCCGCCGCGTGGCTGCTGTGGATCGCCAATCTGTTGTGGACAGTGGGTTATGACACCTATTACGCAATGACCGATCGGGACGACGACCTGAAGATCGGCGTGAAATCCACGGCGATTCTGTTTGGCGAGGCGGACCGGGTGATCATCCTGAGCCTGCAGGCGTTGTCGCTGGGCTGCCTGCTGCTGGCGGGGTCGAAGTTCGAGCTGGGGATCTGGTTCCATCTCGGCTTGCTGGTGGCTGCCGGGTGTTACGCGTGGGAATTCTGGTACACCCGCGATCGCGACCGGATGCGTTGCTTCAAGGCGTTTTTGCACAACCACTGGGCCGGGTTGGCGATTTTTGTCGGGATCGTGCTGGATTACGCGTTGCGCTGATCCGCAAAAACCTGTGGCAGCGAGCTTGCTCGCGAAAGCGTTGGGTCAGTTGCCACATAGGCTGACTGAGACGACGCCTTCGCGAGCAAGCTCGCTCCCACAGGGGATTTGCGTTTACTTGTGCTCGTGCACCACGTGCCACATCTCCTTCATGCCATCACCTTTCATTTCTCCAGGTTTTTCGTCCTTCATGAAGGTGTACAGCGGCTTGCCGTCATAAGCGTATTGCATCATGCCGTCATCGCGTTTGATGACCGTCCATTTGCCTTCAGCCTTGGCACCCGCCGGCGCCATCATCGGTGGCCAGTTCTTCGCGCAATCACCGTTGCACATCGACTTGCCGCCAGCGTCCTTGTCGAACGTGTAAACGGTCATGCCTTTGTGATCAACCATCATGCCGTCCTTCATCATGGCCGGTTCGGCGGCCATGGCCAGTCCAGGCAGAGTCAGGGCAGCAGCCATCAACAGAGCTTTGAAAGAAGCAGTCATTTGCGTCATGGAAACCTTCTTTTGTGGTTGTCAGGATTCGGACTTAGAGCTTAGTCCAGGATCCCGCCGTCCGCCGGGCGACTAAAATACTGTCACACGACTGCAATAATTCCGTTATCTAATGCGGCGCAAGACAGTTAAATGACAAGAGGATTAAGGCATGGTTGGCAGGAGCATTCTGATCGTCGACGACGAAGCGCCCATTCGCGAAATGATCGCCGTTGCGTTGGAAATGGCCGGCTATGACTGCCTCGAGGCAGAGAACTCGCAGCAGGCACACGCCATCATCGTCGACCGCAAACCGGACCTGATCCTGCTCGACTGGATGCTGCCCGGCACTTCCGGCATCGAGCTGGCCCGACGCCTCAAGCGCGACGAGCTGACCGGGGACATCCCGATCATCATGCTCACCGCCAAGGGCGAAGAGGACAACAAGATCCAGGGCCTGGAAGTCGGCGCCGATGACTACATCACCAAACCGTTTTCGCCACGCGAACTGGTCGCGCGCCTCAAGGCTGTACTGCGCCGTGCCGGCCCGACTGACGGCGAAGCGCCGATCGAAGTCGGCGGCCTGCTGCTCGACCCGATCAGCCACCGCGTGACCATCGACGGCAAACCGGCCGAGATGGGCCCGACCGAATACCGTCTGCTGCAATTCTTCATGACCCACCAGGAACGCGCCTACACTCGCGGGCAATTGCTGGATCAGGTCTGGGGCGGCAACGTCTATGTTGAAGAACGCACCGTCGACGTGCACATCCGACGCCTGCGCAAGGCCCTCGGCGATGCTTATGAAAATCTGGTACAAACCGTGCGCGGCACCGGCTACCGGTTCTCCACAAAAGCATAAAAACAGCTGCAAGCTTCTAGCTACAAGCGGCAAGAAACAGCGAGCCGCTCTGACTTGTAGCTTGCAGCTTGAAACTTGAAGCTGCGGCTAAGGACGCCCCCGTGAATCAAAACTGGCATGGCACCCTGATTCGCCACATGCTGTTGCTGGTCACCGCCTGTCTGGTGATCGGCCTGATCAGTGGCTATTACGGCTGGAGCCTCGCTGCCGGCCTGGGTCTTTACCTGGCCTGGACGCTCAAGCAACTGCTGCGCCTGCACGAATGGCTGCGCCTGCACCAACCCGATGAAGCACCGCCCGACGGCTACGGCCTGTGGGGCGAGGTGTTCGACAGCATCTACCACCTCCAACGCCGCGACCAACGGGTGCGCGGGCGCCTGCAAGCGGTGATCGACCGGGTGCAGGAGTCCACCGCCGCGCTGAAAGACGCGGTGATCATGCTCGACAGCGACGGCAACCTGGAATGGTGGAACCGTGCCGCCGAAACCCTGCTCGGCCTCAAGACCCCGCAGGACAGTGGCCAACCGGTGACCAACCTGGTACGCCATCCGCGCTTCAAGGAGTACTTCGAGCAGGAAAGCTACGCCGAACCGCTGGAAATCCCCTCGCCGACCAACGATCGCGTGCGCATTCAGCTGTACCTGACCCGCTACGGCAACAACGAACACCTGATGCTGGTGCGCGATGTCACGCGCATCCATCAGCTGGAACAGATGCGCAAAGACTTCATCGCCAATGTGTCCCACGAACTGCGCACGCCACTGACGGTGATCTGCGGCTACCTGGAAACCCTGCTCGACAACGTCGAGGACGTGAACCCGCGCTGGAGCCGCGCGCTGCAGCAGATGCAACAACAGGGCGGGCGCATGCAGACGCTGCTCAACGACCTGTTGCTGTTGGCGAAGCTGGAAGCCACCGATTACCCGTCGGACAACCAGCCAGTGCAGATCGACACGCTGTTGCAGTCGATCAAGAGCGACGCGCAACAGCTGTCCGGGCAGAAGAACCAGAACATCACCCTCGACGCCGACGGCAGAATCCTGCTCAAGGGCAGCGAGGCGGAACTGCGCAGCGCCTTCTCCAACCTGGTGTTCAACGCCGTGAAATACACCCCGGCCGAAGGCAACATCCGCATTCGCTGGTGGGGTGACGAGCAAGGCGCGCACCTGAGCGTGCAGGATTCCGGGATCGGTATCGACAGCAAACACCTGCCGCGCCTGACCGAGCGTTTCTATCGCGTCGACTCCAGCCGCAACTCCAACACTGGCGGCACCGGGCTGGGCCTGGCAATCGTCAAACACGTGTTGTTGCGCCACCGCGCGCGGATGGAGATCAGCAGCGTGCCCGGTCACGGCAGCACGTTCACCTGCCATTTCGCCCCGGCCCAGGTCGCTCAGGCACGGGCGATCAGCACTGCCGAGTAACGCCGGTCAGCACGCGCCACTAGGCAATCGCCAAGTCAGCCGCTACATTGGCTGACTTGCGTCTGCCTTTCAGGCGCGATTTTTTCTCTCTTACGAATCACACGGAACCCGCAAAACTCCATCATGGACCCTTCCCCTGGCTTGTCCCTCGCAACACTGTTCGCCGATTTCGGCATGATTCTTTTCGCTCTGATCCTGGTTTTGCTCAACGGCTTTTTCGTTGCGGCGGAATTCGCCATGGTCAAACTGCGCTCGACCCGGGTCGAGGCCATCGCCGACAAGAACGGCTGGCGCGGGCACATCCTGCGCACCGTGCACAGTCAGCTCGATGCGTACCTCTCGGCCTGCCAGCTCGGTATCACCCTCGCCTCCCTGGGCCTGGGCTGGGTCGGTGAGCCGGCGTTCGCGCACATTCTCGAACCGTTGCTGAGCGCAGTCGGCGTGCAATCGCCAGAGGTGGTCAAAGGCATTTCGTTCTTTACCGCGTTCTTCATCATCTCGTACCTGCACATCGTGGTCGGTGAGCTGGCGCCCAAGTCGTGGGCGATCCGCAAACCCGAGCTGTTGTCGCTGTGGACGGCGGTGCCGCTGTACCTGTTCTACTGGGCGATGTACCCGGCGATCTACCTGCTCAACGCCAGCGCCAACGCGATTCTGCGGATCGCCGGCCAGGGCGAACCCGGCCCGCACCACGAACACCATTACAGCCGCGAAGAACTGAAACTGATCCTGCACTCCAGCCGTGGTCAGGACCCGAGCGACCAAGGCATGCGCGTGCTGGCCTCGGCGGTGGAAATGGGCGAACTGGAAGTGGTCGACTGGGCCAACTCCCGGGAAGACCTGATCACCCTGGAATTCAACGCGCCGCTGAAAGAAATCCTGGCCATGTTCCGTCGCCACAAGTTCAGCCGTTACCCGGTGTACGACAGCGAGCGCCAGGAGTTCGTCGGCCTGCTGCACATCAAGGACCTGCTGCTGGAACTCGCGGCGCTGGACCACATTCCCGAGTCGTTCAACCTGGCTGAACTGACCCGTCCGCTGGAACGTGTGTCGCGACACATGCCGCTGTCGCAGCTGCTGGAGCAGTTCCGCAAGGGCGGCTCGCACTTCGCCGTGGTCGAGGAGGCTGACGGCAACATCATTGGCTACCTGACCATGGAGGACGTGCTGGAAGTACTGGTCGGCGATATTCAGGACGAACACCGCAAGGCTGAGCGCGGGATTCTGGCGTATCAGCCGGGCAAGCTGCTGGTGCGCGGCGATACGCCGTTGTTCAAGGTTGAACGCCTGCTGGGTATCGACCTGGACCACATCGAAGCCGAAACCCTCGCCGGGCTGGTCTACGAAACCCTGAAACGGGTGCCGGAAGAGGAAGAAGTGCTGGAAGTCGAAGGCCTGCGGATCATCATCAAGAAGATGAAAGGGCCGAAGATTGTGCTGGCCAAGGTGTTGATGCTGGATTGATGGCGGTTGCAGGGTAGCTTTTGTGGCGAGGGGATTTATCCCCGTTGGACGGCAAAGCCGTCCCGAAACCATTGAATGCATCCCCTCAGGGATTGCGCGAATGCCGGCTTCAGGGCCGCTACGCGCCCCAACGGGGATAAATCCCCTCGCCACCGTCGATCTCCACTGGATTTATTGCTTGCCCAACGCAAAGTTGGGCAACGCCCCCAGCGGCTGGTTGAACTGATACGGAATCGACACCAGCCCCGAGCCGTTGTTGCGCTGCACCACAAAGTGCAGGTGCGGGCCACTGCTGTTGCCGGTATTGCCCGACAGCGCCAGCGGACTGCCCACGGTCACCCGTTGCCCTTCGCGTACGCTTACCGACCCTTGCTTGAGGTGCAGATACACGCCCATGGTCCCGTCATCGTGCAGCACCCGGACGAAATTGCCGGAGGGATCCGTACCGCGCCCGCTCTGTGAGTTCTCGATTTTCACCACCACCCCGGCCCGCGCCGCGATGATCTGTGTGCCGACCGGCATGGCGATGTCCATCGCATAGCGGTTCTTTGGCCCGAAGTGGCTGTACTGGCCTTCAGCGCCCTGACTCAGGCGGAACGGTCCGCCACGCCACGGCAGCGGATAGCGATAGCTCTGCGCCGCGCCAGCGGGGTCGCCCAAGGCATACTGGAATTGCGGCGTATACACCAACGGCTTGCCGCCGGTAATCGCCGTCAGCAGCGCCAGCCGCGTGTTGCTGCGTGCCGGCAGCACCCTGCGGATGGTTTGCGCCGGCGCGCCCCGCACATTGCTCATGCCGGTAAACGCCAGTGCCACCTCGACCGGCGCGTACAGATCATTGCGTACGAACACCACGTCACCGCCCTTCTGCTTCTTGATGTCGAGATAGACCTGCCGCTCCAGGCGCTCGACCATGCGGTCCTGAAACACGAACACCTGCGAGCCCTTGCTCGGACGGTCGCTGTACGAGACCACGCCGTTGGCATCGGTGGATTTGTAGATCGTCATGGCCACAGCCGAGGTGGAGGCCACGAAAAGACCACAGAAAAACAGCAGGCGCGCGAGCATGGGCAAGAGTCTGTCGAAGTAAGGCCTGGAAATGAGCCTAGCAGCTCAGACAGACCAGGCTAGTCGACAGATGTTTCAAATTGGCCAGCGCAGGAGATGGGTGGTGCTTTTGATGACCCCATCGCCAGCAGCCTGGCTCCTACATTGGAATGCATTCCAGATGTAGGAGTGAGCCTGCTCGCGATAGCGGTGTATCAGTCGAAGAAGATCAAGCGCCCGGAACGAAGTGCTTCTGCGCCGTGCCGCGAGCGATCAGGCGGGAGATGTAGTCGAGCTTCTGCGCGTCCTGGTCGACGAAGCGGAAGGTCAGTTGCAGCCAGTCGCTGTCGGCTTTCTGCTCGTGGGCAACGATGGCGTGCAGGTAGCCATTGAGGCGGGCGATTTCGGCGTTGTCGCCCTGCTCCAGGTCGAGCACGGCGCTGTCGAGGATCTGCGGCAGGGTGTCGGTGCGCTTCACCACCAGCAACGCTTCCTTGATGCTCAGGGCCTTGATCACGCATTGCTGGTTGCCGCTCGGCAGACGCAATTGACCCTGGCCACGTCCGCCGGCCGGCGCTTTCGCGGCGGCCGGGGCCTGGACTGGCGGGCTGTTGAGCAAACCACGGGACGGCGCAGCAGCAGGCGCCGGAGCAGCGGCAGCAGGCTTGGCGAACGGGTTGACCGCAGCGGCTGCCGGAGCACCACCGACCACGGCAGGCTTGCCACCGGTCAATGCGCTCAGGGAGTCGTTGCCGAACGCCGAGTTCATCTTGGTCGGGGCGCTGTTCATCAGGGTGTCGAGCTTGCCGACCTTGTTCAGCGCCTGCTTGACCTTGGTCAGCAGTTGCTCGTTGGTGAACGGCTTGCTGACGTAGCCGGAAACACCGGCCTGAATCGCCTGCACGACGTTTTCCTTGTCGCCACGGCTGGTGACCATGATGAACGGCATGGTCTTGAGGTTGTCTTGCTCGCGGCACCAGGTCAGCAGTTCGAGACCGGACATTTCCGGCATTTCCCAGTCGCACAGGACCAGGTCAAACGCTTCCCTGGCCAGCATTGCCTGGGCTTTCTTGCCGTTGATGGCGTCCTCGGTGCGGATCCCCGGGAAGTAATTACGCAGGCACTTTTTCACCAGGTCACGAATGAACGACGCATCGTCCACGACCAACACACTGATCTTGCTCATCCAACACCCCTATAAAAATCCCGGCAAGCATAACGCTGGCTGATGGCACATTGCCAAAACTCTTCAGTCACGCCGGGACTTTTCGTTCGCGGGTGCTGCTTTTTAATTCGATTTTTTACTTGAAAGCCCTAAACAAAAACGCCCGGCCAAAGGGCCGGGCGCTTTTCTCAGGCAATCTTACTTATCGTCAGCAACGCCCGGAACATTAGCGGTTTCGCCGCTTGTGCCTTCAACTTCTTCTTTCATGCGCTTGAGGCCCATGTGACGCACGTCGGTGCCGCGCACCAGGTAGATCACCAGTTCCGAAATGTTGCGCGCGTGGTCGCCGATGCGCTCCAGCGAACGCAGGACCCAGATGATGCTCAGAACCCGCGAGATAGAGCGCGGGTCTTCCATCATGTAGGTCGCCAGCTCACGCAGGGCGGTCTTGTATTCGCGGTCGATGACTTTGTCGTATTGCGCCACCGACAGCGCCAGATCGGCGTCGAAACGGGCAAACGCGTCCAGCGCATCACGCACCATGTTGCGCACCTGGTCGCCAATGTGGCGAACCTCGACGTAACCGCGCGGCGCTTCGCCTTCCTCGCACAGCTGGATGGCGCGACGGGCGATCTTGGTCGCTTCGTCACCGATGCGCTCCAGGTCGATCACCGACTTGGAGATGCTGATGATCAAGCGCAGGTCGGACGCCGCCGGCTGCCGACGGGCGAGAATGCGCAGGCATTCTTCGTCGATGTTGCGTTCCATCTGGTTGATCTGGTCGTCGATCTCGCGCACCTGCTGAGCCAGGCCGGAATCGGCCTCGATCAGTGCGGTGACCGCGTCATTGACCTGCTTCTCGACCAGCCCGCCCATAGCCAGCAGGTGGCTGCGCACTTCTTCCAGTTCGGCGTTGAACTGCGCGGAAATGTGATGGGTAAGACCTTCTTTAGAAATCATTGTTCGCTCCGCGAAAGTTGCAAGCTTCAAGCTGCAAGCTTCAAGCAGTTATGTATAAGTCCTGATATCGCACCGCATCTTTCTTGCGGCTTGCAGCTGTACGGCTAGCCGTAGCGACCGGTGATGTAGTCTTCGGTCTGCTTCTTCGCCGGATTGGTAAACAGGGTGTCGGTGTCGCCGAATTCCACCAGTTTGCCCATGTACATGAACGCCGTGTAGTCGGACACCCGTGCAGCCTGCTGCATGTTGTGGGTCACGATGACGATGGTGAACTTGGACTTCAGCTCGTAGATCAGCTCTTCGACTTTCAGGGTCGAGATCGGGTCGAGGGCCGAGCACGGTTCGTCGAGCAGCAACACTTCCGGCTCAACCGCGATGGTACGGGCAATCACCAGACGCTGTTGCTGACCACCGGACAGACCCAGTGCCGACTCGTGCAGACGGTCTTTGACTTCGTCCCACAGCGCCGCGCCTTTCAACGCCCACTCGACCGCTTCGTCGAGAATGCGCTTCTTGTTGATGCCCTGAATGCGCAGACCGTAGACCACGTTTTCGTAGATGGTCTTGGGGAACGGGTTGGGCTTCTGGAACACCATGCCAACGCGACGACGCAGCTCGGCAACGTCTTCACCCTTGCGGTAGATGTTGTTGCCGTACAGGTTGATCGCGCCTTCGACACGGCAGCCGTCAACCAGGTCGTTCATACGGTTGAAGGTACGCAGCAGCGTGGATTTGCCGCAGCCCGACGGGCCGATGAAGGCGGTCACGCGCTGTTTCGGGATGTTCATGCTGACGTCGAACAGAGCTTGTTTCTCACCGTAGAACAGGCTCAGGCCCGGCACTTCGATGGCCACGGTTTCCTGTTCGAGGTTGAGGCTCTGCTTGTCGCGACCCAGGGCAGACATGTTGATGCCGTGGGTGTGTGTTTCGTGCTGCATGGGAGGCTCCCTGTGCTAACAAATTCGGTTCGGAACACTGCTTGTTGCAGCTTCCATCAATATTCCAGCGGACGCGGTTCAATGTGGGAGCGAGCTTGCTCGCGAAGGGGCCCTTACGGCCGCCAAAAGCTTCGCGAGCAAGCTCGCTCCCACAGGGTTCGTGTCGTCCTTAGCTATCCAGTGCTTTGTATTTTTCGCGCAGGTGGTTACGGATATACACCGCCGACAGGTTCAAGGTCGCGATCACCAACACCAGCAACAACGCCGTGGCATACACCAGCGGACGTGCCGCCTCGACGTTCGGGCTCTGGAAGCCGACGTCATAAATATGGAAGCCCAGGTGCATGATTTTCTGGTCCAGGTGCAGGTACGGGTAGTTGCCGTCCACCGGCAGCGACGGTGCCAGTTTCACCACACCCACCAGCATCAGCGGCGCCACTTCACCGGCGGCGCGAGCCACGGCGAGGATCATGCCGGTCATCATCGCCGGGCTGGCCATCGGCAGAACGATCTTCCACAGCGTCTCGGCCTTGGTTGCACCCAGTGCCAGCGAGCCTTCACGGACGGTACGCGGGATACGCGCCAGACCTTCCTCGGTCGCCACGATCACCACCGGTACGGCCAGCAGCGCCAGGGTCAACGACGCCCAGAGCAGACCCGGTGTACCGAAGGTCGGCGCCGGCAATGCTTCGGGGAAGAACAGACGGTCGACCGAACCACCCAGCACGTAGACGAAGAAGCCCAGACCGAACACGCCGTAAACGATCGCCGGAACGCCGGCGAGGTTGTTCACCGCGATACGGATGATCCGCGTCAGGGTGTTCTGCTTGGCGTATTCACGCAGGTACACCGCCGCCAGCACGCCGAACGGGGTCACGATCATCGCCATGATCAGGGTCATCATCACGGTGCCGAAAATCGCCGGGAAGATCCCGCCTTCGGTGTTGGCTTCACGCGGGTCGTCGGAGAGGAATTCCCAGACCTTGCTGAAGTAGAAACCGATCTTGCTGAAAGTGCCCATGGCGTTCGGCTGGTAGGCGTGAACCACTTTGCCGAGGCTGATTTCGATTTCCTTGCCGTTGGCATCGCGGGCAGTCAGCGCGTCACGGTTGAACTGCGCGTGCAGGTCAGAGAGACGGGCTTCAATGTCCTGATAACGGGCATTCAGCTCGGCGCGCTCGGAGTCCATGTCCGCTTGCGCGGTGGCGTCGAGTTTGCCTTCCAGTTCCAGTTTGCGACCGTGCAGACGGATGCGCTCAAGGCCTGCGTTGATTGCACCGATGTCAGTTTTTTCCAGCGACTTCAGTTGCGCAGCCAGACCGTTTACACGGTTGATCCGCGCTTGCAGCTCAGGCCATGCCGCTTCGCCTTCGGCGATGACTTTGCCGTCCTGTTTGACGTTGACCAGGTAGCCGTAGAAGTTGCCCCACTCACGGCGCTCCAGCGCCATCAGCTCCGGCGGATTTTTCTGGTTGGTCAGCCACTCGCCGACGATCCAGGTGAAGTCGTTGCCATTCAAGTCACGGTTACCGACCTTGATCAGCTCGCGGGTCATGAATTCCGGGCCCTGATCGGGCACCGGCAGGCCGGCGCTCTTCAAGCGGGCGCGGGGCACTTCTTCTTTCTGCACCACTTCGCCGATGACCAGGTGATTGGCCTGGCCCGGCACGTCGTAGCTGGCGTGGATCAGATCCGCCGGCCAGAAGTGACCCAGACCGCGCACGGCGATCACCGCCAGCAGGCCAATGGTCATGATGACCGCGATGGACACCGCGCCACCGCTGATCCAGACGCCCGGGGCGCCGCTCTTGAACCATCCATTCAGGGAGTTCTGTTTCACAGACTTCTACCTTTCTTAAAGCGACGAGTATTTCTTGCGCAGACGCTGACGAATCAGTTCTGCCAGGGTGTTCATGACGAAGGTGAACAACAGCAGCACCAGCGCCGAGAGGAACAGCACGCGGTAGTGGCTGCCGCCGACTTCCGACTCCGGCATTTCCACCGCGACGTTGGCGGCCAGGGTGCGCAGGCCTTCGAACAGGTTCATTTCCATGACCGGTGTGTTACCGGTGGCCATCAGCACGATCATGGTTTCACCGACCGCACGGCCCATGCCGATCATCAGCGCCGAGAAGATGCCCGGGCTGGCGGTGAGGATCACCACGCGGGTCATGGTCTGCCACGGCGTGGCACCGAGGGCCAGGGAGCCCAGGGTCAGGCCACGCGGTACGCTGAACACGGCGTCTTCAGCGATCGAGTAGATGTTCGGGATCACCGCGAAACCCATGGCCAGACCGACCACCAGAGCGTTGCGCTGGTCGTAGGTGATGCCCAGGTCGTGGGAGATCCACATGCGCATGTCACCGCCGAAGAACCAGTTCTCCATGAACGGACTCATGTACAGCGACAGCCAGCCCACGAACAGGATCACCGGAATCAACAGTGCACTTTCCCAGCCATCCGGCACCTTGAGGCGGATCGACTCAGGCAGGCGACTGAAGGTGAAACCGGCAACCAGAATGCCGATCGGCAACAGCATCAGCAGGCTGAAGATGCCCGGCAGATGCCCTTCCACATACGGTGCGAGGAACAGACCGGCGAAGAAACCGAGGATTACCGTCGGCATCGCTTCCATCAGTTCGATCACCGGTTTGACCTTGCGGCGCATGCCCGGGGCCATGAAGTAGGCGGTGTAGATCGCGGCGGCAACAGCCAGCGGCGCCGCCAGCAGCATCGCGTAGAACGCGGCTTTCAGGGTGCCGAAGGTCAGTGGCGAAAGGCTCAGTTTCGGTTCGAAGTCGGTGTTGGCCGCCGTCGATTGCCAGACGTATTTAGGCTCGTCGTAGTTCTCGTACCAGACCTTGCTCCACAGCGCGCTCCACGACACTTCCGGGTGCGGGTTGTCGAGCAGCAACGGTTGCAGTTTGCCGCCGGCTTCGACGATCACCCGGTTGGCGCGCGGCGACAGACCGAACAGGCCCTGCCCTTCGGCCACGGGCTCGACCAGCAGCGTGCGGTGCGCAGTGCTGTGGAACACGCCGAGCTTGCCGGATGCATCGAGGGCAACGAAGCCTTTGCGGCGCTCTTCGGCAGTGATTTCAACGATCGGCGCAGTGCCCATCTGGAACGTGCGGATCTGCTTCAGGCGCAGCTCGCCATCGGTGTCACGGGCCATGAACCACTGGGCCAGGCCACCCTTGGAGTCACCGATGATCAGCGAGATACCGCCCACCAGCTGGGTGCTCGCAGTAACTTCGGCGTCAGCGTTTTCCAGCAGTTTGTAGCGACCGTTGAGGCTCTTGTCGCGCAGGCTGAACACGTCGGCCTGGGCACGCCCGTTGACCACGTACAGCCATTGCTGGCGCGGGTCGACGAAGATGTTTTTCACCGGCTCGGTCATCTGCGGCAGATCAATACGCTTCTGCTCGCTGGTGACTTCACCGGTCATCATGTTTTCTTCGCTGGTCAGCGACAGCACATTGAGTTGCGAACCGGTCGAGCCGACCAGCATCAGCGTCGAATCGGTGGCATTGAGGCTCACGTGCTCGAGCGCCCCGCCGTTTTCGTTCACCACGATCGGCGTGTTGCCGTACGGGTATTCGATGGCCGGGGAGATGGTTTTCTTGCCATCGGGGTAGCTGACTTTATAGGTGTGACGGAACACCAGCGCCTGACCGTTGGACAGGCCCACAGCCACCAGCGGATGACCTGGCTGATCTTCGCCGATGGAAGTTACGGTAGCGCCTGCCGGCAGCGGCAGATCGACGCGCTTCAATTCAGCGCCACTGTCGATATCGAAAAACAGCGCCTGGCCCTTGTCGGAAACGCGCATCGCCACCTGATTCTGCTCCTCGAGCGAAATCATCAGCGGCTTGCCGGCGTCCTGCATCCAGGCCGGGGTAATAGCATCTTTCGCGGTCAGGCTGGCACCCTGAAACAACGGGGCAACCACATAGGCGAGGAAGAAGAAAATCAGGGTGATGGCGGCCAGTACGGCAAGACCGCCGATCAGGACATACCAGCGGGTGAAGCGATCCTTGAGCGCGCGAATACGGCGCTTGCGTTGCAACTCAGGCGTATTGAAATCAATGCGCTTGGGGGGATTAGTAGTCATGTGGGAATTGGCCAGATCATTCATGCGCACACCCTAGCGATCCTGTATGACAGAAAGATGACAATGCAGTGACGCACCAAATCCACCGCCAACGGAGCTGGCAGAGGATCGAAATTTTGAGAGGTGTATAAAAGGCCGGTCTGCGGGCAGATCCGGCCTTTCACCTGAGTCCGAAGGGGTTCATCCCGGACTCAATTTGTTACTTCTTGGCGACAGCGCCGCCTTCCTGCAGACCCAGGTCAGCCAGGGCTTTGGCAGCAACCTTGGCTGGCAGTGGGATGTAGCCGTCTTTCACTACAACTTCCTGACCCTGTTTCGACAGAACCAGTTTCACGAACTCGGCTTCCAGCGGGGCCAGAGGCTTGTTCGGGGCCTTGTTGACGTAAACGTAGAGGAAGCGCGACAGCGGGTACTTGCCGTTCAGGGCGTTTTCTTCGGTGTCTTCGATGAAGTCAGTGCTGCCCTTCTTCGACAGCGCAACGGTTTTCACGCTGGCAGTCTTGTAACCGATGCCCGAGTAACCGACGCCGTTCAGCGAGGAGCTGATCGACTGCACGACCGACGCCGAACCTGGTTGTTCGTTGACGTTCGGCTTGTAGTCGCCTTTGCACAGGGCTTCTTCTTTGAAGTAGCCGTAGGTGCCGGATACCGAGTTACGACCGAACAGCTGAACCGGCTTGTTGGCCAGGTCGCCGGTCACGCCCAGGTCGCCCCAGGTTTTAACGTCGGCTTTGGCGCCGCACAGACGAGTGGACGAGAAGATCGCGTCAACCTGTTCCATGGTCAGGTGCTGGATCGGGTTGTCCTTGTGCACGAATACCGCCAGGGCGTCGACAGCCACCGGGATAGCGGTTGGCTTGTAGCCGTACTTCTGTTCGAAGGCCGCCAGTTCGGTGTCCTTCATCTTGCGGCTCATCGGGCCCAGGTTGGAGGTGCCTTCGGTCAGCGCAGGTGGCGCAGTGGCGGAGCCAGCGGCCTGAATCTGGATGTTGACGTTCGGGTATTCTTTTTTGTAGTTCTCAGCCCACAGGGTCATGAGGTTGGCCAGAGTGTCGGAACCAACGCTGGACAAGTTGCCCGAAACACCGGTGACCTTGGTGTAAGCCGGAATTGCCGGGTCAACGCCAGCGGCTACCGCGTGGGCAGTCGCAACGCCAGCAGCGACAAAAGTCATTGCCGCCATCAAACGCTTCAGTTTCATGCCTTACTCCTAGCAGATAGGGGGTGTTAATTCGGGGCCAAGTATTAGCAGGCCGTGTGAACACTCTATGGCTGAAATATGACAATTGGATGAAAGGCCAGCATCCGGTTTCTACTGAATGATTCGAGTGGTCCCAATCGCGAGCAGGCTCACTCCTGCAATTGAAATACATTCCAACCGTAGGAGTGAGCCTGCTCGCGATGGCGTCAGAACAGCCGCTGCAGAATCGGAATCAGCGGCCCTTCTTCCAGAGCCACGCTCCGACCAGAATCCCCATCGTGCAAAGGACGGCCACATAGTAGGCCGGCCCCATCGCGCTTTCTTTAAGCAACAGGCTGACCACCATCGGCGTCAGACCACCGAAGATCGCGTACGCCACGTTGTACGAGAACGACAACCCGCTGAAGCGCACCACCGGCGGGAACGCCTTGACCATCACGTACGGCACCGCACCGATGGTGCCGACCAGCAGACCGGTCAGGGCATACAGCGGGAACAGCCAGTTCGGGTGATCGGCGAGGCTGTGATAGAAGGTCCAGGAGCTGATCAGCAAGCCCAGACTGCCGAAGACAAACACCCGGCCAGCGCCAAAACGGTCCGCCAGGGCACCGGAGATGATGCAGCCAACGCTCAGGAACACGATCGCCAGGCTGTTCGATTGCAGGGCCACCGTAGGCGAGAAGTGATAGACCGTCTGCAGCACGGTCGGCGTCATCAGGATCACCACGACGATGCCGGCCGAGAGCAACCAGGTCAGCAGCATCGAGATCGCGATCGCCCCGCGATGGTCACGCAGTACGGCACGCAGCGGCACTTCTTCAGCCAGCGCCTTGCGCAGTTGCAGTTCGGCGAACACTGGCGTCTCGTGCAGCCAGCGGCGCAGATACACCGAAAACAGGCCGAACATACCGCCAAGCAGGAATGGGATCCGCCAGGCGTAGTCCGCGACTTCCACCGGCGTATAAAGGCTGTTGATCGCCGTGGCGACCAGCGAACCGAGTAAAATACCGGCCGTCAGGCCGCTGGTGAGCGTGCCACAGGCATAGCCGATGTGCTTTTGCGGCACGTGTTCGGAAACGAAGACCCCCG
>NZ_QAIU01000031.1:8831-28033 GCF_003061205.1 Pseudomonas sp. HMWF006 | reverse complement strand
CAGGCCGATCTGCGCGTAAGTCGGCAGCAGCCCCATGATCAGGGTCGGCACGGCCATCATGAAAATGCTCAGGGTGAACATTTTCTTGCGGCCCAGCAGGTCGCCGAAGTGCGCCATGACGATGCCGCCCAGCGGACGGGCCAGGTAGCCGGCGGCGAAGATGCCGAAGGTCTGCATCAGGCGCAGCCACTCGGGCATGTCGGCCGGGAAGAACAGTTTGCCGACCACGGTGGCAAAGAAGACGAAGATGATGAAATCGTAGAACTCCAGCGCACCGCCCAGGGCCGATAGCGACAAAGTCTTGTAGTCATTGCGGGTCAACGGTCGTGCGGGTTGCTCGGGCTGCGCGAGGCTCGAAGGCGCTGTGGTCATGGCAAGGGCTTCTCTTATAGTCGGATCTGCCGCCACAACAACGCTGGCTGTGGCTTGGGCAGGTTCGGCACCATAGCAAATTGTTCGAAAAAGCACATAGAGGCGCGTATTTGACGGTCAAAATGAGAACCGGATGGTCGTCGCGGAGTCTACCGACCGATATACTCGCAACCTTGCTCCGGTTTGTAGGGGGTTGCTGTGCGAAAACGTCGTTGGTCGCCTTGGTGCGTGGATCCAGCCGCTTTCGCAGAGTTTCCCTTTAGGCGCCTATGGAAAACGTGACGAACGCAGTATGTTCGGTGCTGAATCGTTTTTCCTGAAGACGGCTACCACCAGCAATACCAACGAAGAGTCACGGGTCAGAGGCACCCCCGGCATGATAGAGCTCGAACAAGAAGATCCGATCCCGCAAGGCGACCTGGCCCTGCAAATCACCGCACTTCCCCGCGAAACCAACGGCTTTGGCGATATTTTCGGCGGCTGGCTGGTGGCGCAGATGGATTTGGCCGGCACGGCAATGGCCAGCCGTGTCGCGGGCGGCCGCGTAGCGACAGTTGCCATTGATCGCATGGCGTTCCTCGTGCCCGTGGCCGTCGGCGCACAGCTGTCCTTTTATACCCAGACCCTGGAAATCGGCCGCAGCTCGATCCAGATGATGGTCGAGGTGTGGAGCGACGATCCGCTGTCCAGCGAGTGGCGTAAAGTCACTGAAGCGGTGTTCGTCTTCGTCGCCATCGACGGCAGCGGCCGCACCCGTTCGGTACCGCCACGCGCACGTTAAACCTCGCGACCGCTTTGCGGTCGATAGTCGTCCCAAGTGTCTGATCGAGAGTTGTCCCATGAACACGCCCAACGTTGAAGCCGTGAAACTGGATGAACTGAACTGCTGGCGCATCCGCCACGGTCAGGCCGAAGTGCTGGTGGCCCAGCAAGGCGCGCACATCCTCAGTTATCAGATCGACGGCCAGCCGCCGATCATCTGGCTCAACGACAAGGCTGTGTTCAAGACTGGCAAGAGCATCCGCGCCGGCGTGCCAGTGTGCTGGCCGTGGTTCGGCAAGTTCGAACGCAACCCGCAGAGCGTGCAGGCCATGTACACCGGTGAGCAACCGGCACCCGCGCACGGTCTGGTGCGGGCGATGGATTGGGCGTTGGGCGGCATCGAATCGGAGGCAGACGGCGTCAAGGTCGAGTTCAAGCTGCCCTACACCGAAGGTGGCCTGCCGGGCTGGCCGCATGAGGTCGACCTGACCCTGACCCTGCATTTGTCCGAGCAACTGAGCTTCAGCCTGACCAGCCACAACCGTGGCAGTGACCCCGTCAGCCTGAGTCAGGCGCTGCACACCTATTTCGCCGTCAGTGACGTGCGCAATGTGCACGTCGATGGCGTGGATGGCTTGAATTACATCGAGACGCTGGATGACTGGAAAACCCTCAGCCAGCAAGGCGATCTGCATTTTGCCGGTGAAACCGACCGCATCTACCTCGACGCTCCGCCGCAACTGAGCATCGTCGACCCGGCCTGGGAACGGCGTATTGTGCTGACCGCTACAGGTTCGCGCACGGCGGTGATCTGGAACCCGTGGATCGACCGCGCCGCAGCGTTGGCGGACATGGACAACGATGGCTGGCAGCGCATGCTGTGCATCGAGACGGCGAATGTGATGGATGACATCGTGAGCCTGGCGCCGGGCGCGAGCCACACCATGGGCGTTAGTGTCGGCAGCCAACCGCTTTAAGCTACACCCGATAAAACTGTGGGAGCGAGCTTGCTCGCGAAAGCGTCGTATCAGTCAACTTCAATGTGACTGAGAGATAGCATTCGCGAGCAAGCTCGCTCCCACAATTGTTTTGTATAGGTGCTACAGATCAGATTCCTGCACCACCCGCACCTTGTCCGCTTCCAGCGCATACGCCGCATCGGCCAGATCATTGCTGACCTTCTCGATCTTCAGCGTGCCGGTCACCCACAGCGGCGTGTAGATGTCATCGAGCTTCAAGCCTTTTGGATAACGCACCAGCACCAGTTGATTCGGCGGCGGTGGCGGCACGTGGATGCACGCGCCCGGATACGGCACGAGGAAGAACAGCGTGCTGCGGCCCTTGGCGTCGGATTCCAGCGGCACCGGGTAACCGCCAATGCGGATGTGCTTGTCGTTCATCGACGCCACGGTCTTGGTCGAATACATCACCGCCGGCAGGCCCTTGGCCTGTTTCATCCCGCCCTTCTCGGTGAAGGTGCCGGTGGCTTCCGGGGAGTTGTGGTCGATTTCGGGCATGGCCTCGAGGGCCTTTTGGTCCGACTTGGGCATCAGTTCCAGCCAGTCGGTTTCCGGCAGTTCGCCGGCGTGGGCCAAACCGCTGCCCAGAACAAGGAGAGTCAACAGAAGACGGCGCATGAAGGTGCTCGGTCAAGAAAGGAAGGTACATTGAATCGCCGAGCATTCTAGCCCTCCCCGCCGCGCTGGCGGAGAGGACTTTGTCGCTTTGGATCAGTTCTTTCTGATCAGACCGTAGATCACCAGCAACACGATCGCGCCGACCAGCGCGCCGATGAAACCTGCGCCCTGACCTGCCTGATAGATGCCCAGAGCCTGGCCGCCATAAGTGGCTGCCAGCGAACCGCCGATACCGAGCAGGATGGTCATGATCCAGCCCATGCTGTCATCGCCCGGTTTCAGGAAGCGTGCCAGCAGGCCGACGATCAAGCCGATAAAGATGGTTCCGATAATTCCCATGGCATTTCCCTCTGAATAGTAGATATGCGAAGCCTAGTCAGACTTTGGCATCCTGCCATCAGAGAACGGCGGCCCCTGAATGGTTCCGCCGCTGCCAGATGAAACTGTCGTTACTCGGCGATCAGCGCTTCGACCTTGACGATCTGCGCCTGCAGCGTGGCCATGTCGGCGCAGCGCAGGTTGGCGTGACCGACCTTGCGCCCGGCCTTGAAGGCTTTGCCGTAGTGATGCAGATGGCAATCTTCGATGGCGATGACTTTCTCAACCGGCGGTACAACACCGATGAAGTTGAGCATCGCGCTCTCGCCGACCTTGGCCGTCGAACCCAGCGGCAGGCCGGCCACGGCGCGCAGGTGGTTTTCGAACTGACTGCACTCGGCGCCTTCGGTGGTCCAGTGCCCGGAGTTGTGCACGCGCGGGGCGATTTCGTTGGCCTTGAGGCCACCGTCGACTTCAAAGAACTCGAACGCCATCACGCCCACATAGTCGAGCTGCTTGAGGACGCGGCTGGAGTAGTCTTCGGCCAGGGCCTGCAACGGGTGATCGGTACTGGCCACCGACAGCTTGAGGATGCCGCTGTCGTGGGTGTTGTGCACCAGCGGATAGAACTTCGTTTCGCCATCGCGGGCACGCACGGCGATCAGCGAGACTTCACCGGTGAACGGCACGAAGCCTTCCAGCAGGCAGGCAACGCTGCCCAGCTCGGCAAAGGTGCCGACCACGTCTTGCGGCGTGCGCAGGACTTTCTGACCCTTGCCGTCGTAACCCAGGGTGCGGGTTTTCAGCACGGCCGGCAGACCGATGGAAGCCACGGCGGCCTCCAGGTCGGCTTGCGATTGAATGTCGGCGAAGGCCGGGGTCGGGATCCCCAGGTCCTTGAACATGCTCTTCTCGAACCAGCGGTCGCGAGCGATGCGCAGGGCTTCGGCGCTCGGGTACACCGGGACGAACTGCGAGAGGAACGCCACGGTTTCCGCGGGGACGCTTTCGAACTCGAAAGTCACCAGATCGACTTCGTCGGCCAGTTGCCGCAGATGATCCTGATCGCCGTAATCGGCCCGCAGGTGTTCGCCCAATGCGGCCGCACAGGCGTCCGGCGCAGGGTCGAGGAAAGCGAAGTTCATGCCCAGCGGAGTGCCCGCCAGCGCCAACATGCGACCCAACTGGCCGCCACCGATTACACCGATCTTCATCTCAACAACCTCAGGCAATACGTGGGTCTGGATTGTCCAGGACGCTGTCTGTCTGCTCGGCACGGAAGGTTTTCAGTACCGCGTGGAACTGTGGATGCTTGGCACCGAGGATGCTCGCCGAGAGCAGCGCGGCGTTGATCGCGCCAGCCTTGCCGATGGCCAGGGTGGCGACCGGGATGCCCGCGGGCATCTGCACGATCGACAGCAGCGAATCGACGCCCGAGAGCATGGCCGATTGCACGGGTACACCCAGCACCGGCAGGTGGGTCTTGGCCGCACACATGCCTGGCAGGTGGGCTGCGCCCCCGGCACCGGCGATGATCACCTCAATGCCGCGGCCTTCGGCCTCTTCGGCGTACTGGAACAGCAGATCCGGGGTACGGTGGGCAGAAACCACCTTGACCTCGTACGGGATGCCGAGCTTTTCCAGCATATCGGCGGTGTGGCTAAGGGTGGACCAATCGGACTTGGAGCCCATGATCACGCCAACCAGTGCACTCATCGTCGCGCCTCTTCTCTCTGGGCGCCCGCAGGCGCGTCAAAAACAACAAGCCACGCAGATTGCGTGGCTTGATTGTACGAAAAATGGCCGGACGTACCGGCCGAAGGCCGCGCAGTATACCGCAAAGAAAGCAATAAACAGCCCCCTTCGCGACCATCTGTCATCTACCGCAAAAGCCCGGTTTTATTGACCTGAAGGTCAGCGACAGAACACCGCAAATCCCTTGTGGGAGCGAGCTTGCTCGCGAAGAGGGAGTGTCAGGCAACATTGATGTTGTCTGGCACACCGCTTTCGCGAGCAAGCTCGCTCCCACAGGGGCTGCGGGTGGGTTCAAGAGTTTTGGGCAGCGCCGCCTTCAAGCTTGCGCCACAGCAGGCGCACGTTGGCTTTGCGCACCAGCGCGCAGCGGTATAAGCGGATCTCCAGCGGCACGTGCCACTGCGGGCCGCCGCAGACCACCAGTTCGCCGCGAGCCAGTTCGGCGCGCACACTCAGTTGCGGCACCCAGGCGATACCCAGCCCCTCTAGCGCCATGCTTTTCAGGCTGTCGGCCATGGCCGTTTCGTAGATCGTGGTGAAACGCAGCTGACGCTGACGCAGCAAGCCGTTCACCGACCGCCCGAGAAATGCCCCGGCGCTGTAAGCCAGCAACGGTACGCTGGCGTCGCCTTCCAGATCGAACAGCGGCTTGCCCTCGGCATCCGCCGCACACACCGGCAGCATCTCGGTCTGGCCCAGGTGCAGCGACGGGAAAATCTCCGGGTCCATCTGCATCGCCGCGTCCGGGTCGTAGAATGCCAGCATCAAATCGCAGCCACCTTCGCGCAGCGCATGCACCGCGTCGCCGACGTTGGTCGCAACCAGCCGTGTGGCGATGTTCAAACCTTCGTTGCGCAGTTGCGCGATCCAGCGCGGGAAGAAGCCCAGCGCCAGCGAGTGCGCGGCCGCGACTTGCATCACTTCGCCCTGCCCGCCTTCCAGATGATGCAAGTGGCGCAGCACTTCACCGAGTTGCTCGACCACAGTGCGCGCGGTCACCAGAAACAACTGCCCCGCCGCCGTCAGTTCGACCGGCGTGCGCGAGCGATTGACCAGCGTCAGCCCCAATGCAGCTTCAAGGCTGCGGATCCGCCGACTAAATGCCGGTTGCGTCACGAAGCGCCGTTCGGCCGCTTGCGAGAAGCTGCGGGTGGCGGCCAGAGCACTGAAGTCTTCGAGCCATTTGCTTTCCAGATTCATCACGTCCTCCCGGACACGCACCAAAACGGGTCACACGTCTGCCGCGCACGCGGCGTCACACGGGCATTATGCCGAATGTGCATAGGGCAGTGCTGAACAGCATTGGCCCAAAAATTCCCACAAGCCTAGCATTCGCAGCGTTCCGGCACAGACCGGGTCCATATCGAGATGATTTCTATCATGTCCTCCGCTGCATCTTTCCGCACAGAAAACGACCTGCTTGGCGCCCTCGAAGTACCGGCTCAAGCGTATTACGGCATCCAGACCCTGCGAGCGGTGAACAACTTCCGTCTCTCCGGCGTTCCGATTTCGCATTACCCGAAACTGGTTGTCGGTCTGGCGATGGTCAAACAGGCCGCCGCTGACGCCAACCGCGAGTTGGGTCACCTGAGCGAAGCCAAGCACGCTGCCATCAGCGAAGCCTGTGCCCGATTGATCCGCGGTGATTTCCACGAAGAGTTCGTGGTCGACATGATTCAAGGTGGCGCCGGTACCTCCACCAACATGAACGCCAACGAAGTGATCGCCAACATTGCGCTCGAAGCAATGGGTCACCAGAAAGGCGAGTACCAGTACCTGCACCCGAACGACGACGTCAACATGGCGCAGTCGACCAACGACGCTTACCCGACCGCAATCCGTCTGGGCCTGCTGCTGGGTCACGACACCCTGCTGGCCAGCCTCGACAGCCTGATCCAGGCGTTCGCGGCCAAGGGCAAAGAGTTCGATCACGTCCTGAAAATGGGCCGTACCCAGCTGCAAGACGCCGTGCCGATGACCCTCGGCCAGGAATTCCGTGCCTTCGCCACCACCATGGGTGAAGACCTGGCCCGTCTGAAGACGCTGGCCCCGGAACTGCTGACTGAAGTGAACCTGGGCGGCACCGCGATCGGTACCGGCATCAACGCCGACCCGCGTTATCAAGCGCTGGCGGTACAGCGTCTGGCCCTGATCAGCGGTCAACCGGTGGTACCGGCGGCCGACCTGATCGAAGCGACTTCCGACATGGGCGCCTTCGTGCTGTTCTCCGGCATGCTCAAGCGCACTGCGGTCAAGCTGTCGAAGATCTGCAACGACCTGCGCCTGCTGTCCAGCGGCCCGCGCACCGGCATCAACGAAATCAACCTGCCAGCGCGTCAGCCAGGCAGCTCGATCATGCCCGGCAAGGTCAACCCGGTGATTCCGGAAGCCGTTAACCAGGTGGCCTTCCAGGTCATCGGTAACGATCTGGCGCTGACCATGGCAGCCGAAGGCGGCCAACTGCAGCTGAACGTGATGGAGCCTTTGATCGCTTTCAAGATCTTCGACTCGATCCGCCTGCTGCAACGCGCCATGGACATGCTGCGCGAGCACTGCATCGTCGGCATCACCGCCAACGAAGCCCGCTGCCGCGAACTGGTCGAGCACTCGATCGGTCTGGTCACCGCGCTGAACCCGTACATCGGCTACAAAAACGCCACCCGCATCGCCCGTATCGCCCTTGAAAGCGGCCGCGGCGTGCTGGAACTGGTGCGCGAAGAAGGTCTGCTCGACGAAGCCAGTCTCGCCGACATCCTGCGCCCGGAAAACATGATTGCTCCCCGTCTGGTTCCGCTCAAAGCCTGAGCCGACGCGTTACGTGTAGCACCGCTCACCAGGTCGAGGGACTAGACACCTCTCACCTTTTGAGGGCTTGGGGATTTGTCTCCAAGCCCTTTTTTTTAACTGTTGGAAAGGACAAATGTCTTCTGTAGGAGTGAGTCTGCTCGCGATGAACGATTACGCGGTGAGCCTGCAAAACCGCAACATCTGCATCGCGAGCAGGCTCACGCCTACAAAAGCCCGGCGCCGGTAACGCCGGGTGTTTCAAAGCTTCGTTTCGTCGCTTGCACCACAACCGTGCAGACGGGCGCCGCACTGATCGGTATAGTGCCGCCCCTCTTCGCGTGAGCGGTCGTCGGTAACGAGGCCATAACCCATGCGAAACCCGAACTAATAACAAACCCGCGAAATAGCTCCGGGACGAAACCATCGCCTCTCCTGTAGTGCCGCGTGCACACCGGCGTAACACGATGTTTCCGACCGTCCAGCATTTGCTCACACAAAAAACAGCGAGGAAAAATCCATGCTCGAAGTCATTAACGACTTCCTCTCAGGGAAAGTACTGATCGTGCTCATTGTCGGGCTCGGTAGTTACTTCACGATTCGCTCGCGTTTCGTTCAACTGCGGCACTTCTTCCACATGTTCGCGGTGTTCCGCGACAGCCTGAAAAGCAGCGGCGGGCAACTCAGCTCGTTCCAGGCCCTGATGCTCAGCCTTGCCGGCCGTGTCGGTGCAGGCAACATCGCCGGTGTCGGCATCGCCGTGACCCTCGGTGGTCCGGGTGCGGTGTTCTGGATGTGGGTGACCGCACTGGTCGGCATGTCCAGCAGCTTCTTCGAATGCACCCTGGCTCAGGTGTACAAGCGCGCCGATGGCGACGGCCTGTACCGCGGCGGCCCGGCCTACTACATCCAGCATGGCCTCAAGCTGAAAGGCATGGCGGTAGTGTTCTCGATCCTGCTACTGGTCACCTACGGCTTCGCCTTCATTGGCCTGCAGTCCTACACCGTGACCCACTCGCTGCAGAACGCCTTTGCCTTCGACCCACGCCAAACCGGTATCGTCCTGGCGGTGCTGCTGGCCATCACCTTCATCGGCGGCATCAAGCGTATCGCCGCAGTGTCTGACCTGCTGGTACCGGTCAAGACCCTGGCCTACATCGGCGTGACCCTGTACGTGATCGGCACCCAGATCGAACACGTGCCAGCCATGCTGGAAACCATCTTCAAGAGCGCCTTCGGTCTCGACCCGGCCTTCGGCGGCCTGCTGGGCAGCGCCATTGTCATGGGCGTGAAGCGTGGCGTGTTCGCCAACGAAGCGGGCCTGGGCAGTGCGCCGAACGTCGCTGCAGTGGCCTCCGTCAAGCACCCGGGCGCTCAGGGCGTGGTTCAGGCCTTCAGCGTGTTCCTCGACACTTTCGTGATCTGCACCTGCACCGCGCTGCTGATCCTGTTGTCGGGCTTCTACACCCCGGGCTTCGAAGGTGACGGCATCGTCCTGACCCAGAACTCGCTGGCCGCCGTGGTCGGTGACTGGGGCCGCATCTTCGTCAGCGTCGCGCTGTCGCTGTTCGTCTTCACCTGCATCCTCTACAACTACTACCTGGGCGAGAACAGCCTGCAGTTCCTTACCCGCAACCGCGCCGCACTGATGATTTTCCGCGGTCTGGTCCTGGCGCTGGTGGTATGGGGTTCGATGCAGGACCTGTCGACCGTGTTCGCCTTCGCCGACATCACCATGACCTGTCTGGCCTTCGTCAACCTGATGGCCCTGGCCATGCTGTTCAAGGTCGGCATGCGCGTGATGCGCGACTACGACGAACAGCGCCGCGCCGGCGTCAAGCAGCCCGTGTTCGACTCCAGCAAATTTGCCGATCTGGACCTGGACCTGAAAGCCTGGCCGACCGACGCGCCAGCCGCCGGCAAGACCGACGTCGAGCCGCAAGGCGTGCCTGCAGCGCAACGCTGACAGGTGAATGACGGGCGCATCCCCTGCGCCCGTCAGTTATTGTGATGCAATAACTTGTAGGCGCGAGCCTGCTCGCGATAGCGATTGATCAGTCAACATTAATGTTGAATGGGATGCCCCCTTCGCGAGCCGGCTCGCTCCCACAAGGACCACATCCTTTCGGAGAATCCCCATGAATTCGTCGACCTTCCCCGCCGCTCAACACGTCATGGTGCTCTACACCGGGGGCACCATCGGCATGCAGGCCAGTGCCAACGGCCTGGCTCCGGCGTCCGGTTTCGAAGCCCGCATGCGCGACTACCTGCACAGCCAACCCGAACTGGTGGTGCCGCAGTGGCGCTTCCGGGAAATGTCGCCGCTGATCGACAGCGCCAACATGACCCCGGCCTATTGGCAGCAACTGCGTGAAGCGGTGGTCGATGCCGTGGACGTGCAAGGCTGCGACAGCGTGCTGATCCTGCACGGCACCGACACCCTGGCCTACAGCGCCGCCGCGATGAGTTTCCAGTTGCTCGGCCTCCACGCACGCGTGTGCTTCACCGGCTCCATGCTGCCGGCGGGCGTCACTGACAGCGACGCCTGGGAAAACCTCAGTGGCGCGCTGGTCGCCCTCGGCCAGGGCCTGGCGCCAGGCGTGCACCTGTACTTCCACGGCGAACTGCTGGCCCCGACCCGCTGCGCGAAAGTACGCAGCTTCGGCCGGCATCCGTTCAAGCGCCTGGAACG
Organism: Pseudomonas sp. HMWF006; assembly: GCF_003061205.1. Taxonomy (NCBI): domain Bacteria; kingdom Pseudomonadati; phylum Pseudomonadota; class Gammaproteobacteria; order Pseudomonadales; family Pseudomonadaceae; genus Pseudomonas; species Pseudomonas sp. HMWF006. The sequence goes on along the minus strand of NZ_QAIU01000031.1, from coordinate 17,713 downwards.
TCAGGGTGGCGGCGTGAAAGCTACGTCGATCCCCGCAGCGCTGAACTACAACCAGCCCAGACAACTGGCGAATGTCGCGGTGCTGCCGCTGTTCCCCGGCATCAGCGCCGGGATTGTCGACGGCCTGCTCGACGGCGGCATCCAGGGCCTGGTGCTGGAGTGCTACGGCAGCGGCACCGGTCCGAGCGACAACGCCGAGTTCCTCGCCAGCCTCGGCCGTGCGCGGGATAAAGGTGTGGTGGTGGTCGCGGTCACGCAGTGCCATGAAGGCGGCGTCGAGCTGGACGTTTACGAGGCCGGCAGCCGCTTGCGTGGCGTGGGCGTGTTGTCCGGTGGCGGCATGACCCGCGAGGCGGCGTTCGGCAAGTTGCAGGCGCTGCTCGGTGCCGGTCTGGAAACGGCTGAAGTGCGGCGTCTGATCGAACTCGACCTGTGTGGCGAACTGATCTGACACAACGCAATACCCTGTAGAAGTGAGCCTGCTCGCGATAGCGGTCTGTCAGTAAACCCTGGGGCAACCGACAGACCGCTATCGCGAGCAGGCTCACTCCTGCATTTTGATCGTTGTCCGGCATGCAACTTGCTGCGCTCCAGCCATCCCCAAGGCTGGAAGATCCTATGCTGCACTCCCACCTCACCACCCTCAACGCCGTCTCGCTGGTGCTCAACACCTTCAAGGATCAGGGCCTGTCCAGTGACGCCCTGCTCACGGGCAGCGGCATCAGTGCGGCGGATCTGGCCCGCGCCGACACGCGCATCACCACCAATCAGGAAATGCAGGTCTGCGCCAACGCCGTGGCCCTCAAGCATGACATCGGCCTCGAACTGGGCCGGCGCATGCACGTGTCCTGCTACGGCATCCTCGGTTACGCACTGCTGACCTGTGCCACCTTCGGTGACGCTTTGCGTCTGGCGATCCGTTATCCGGCGCTGCTGGGAACACTTTTTGAACTGAGTCTGGAAGAGGATGGCGAGCGGGTCTGGTTCGTCGCCGCCGATTATCGCGAGAGCCCGGCGATGGCGGTGTTCAATGCCGAGTTCTGCCTGGTGTCGCTGAAGGTGATTTGCGACGACCTGCTCGGACATCCACTACCGCTGCTGGCCACGCGATTCGAGCATGATGCGCCGGACTATCGCGACAGTTATGCCGAACACTTCGCCAGTGCGCTGCACTTCGCTGCCAAGGACAACGCCTTTGCGTTCGACCGCCGCTGGCTCGAGCAACCACTGCCGCTGGCCGACGTCATCACCCATCAGGCGATGGCTGAACGTTGCCGCAAGCAGAACCTTGAATTCACCGGGCGTCAGGCGTGGCTGGGGCGCATCCGCCACTTGCTCAGCACCCAGCTGAATGCCGCGCCGGGACTGGAAGGCCTGGCCCACCAGATGAAGTGTTCGCCACGCACCCTGCGCCGCCACCTCAAGGACATGGGCAGCAGTTATCAGGAGTTGCTGGATGAGCTGCGTTTCGAGCGCGCCAAGCAGATGTTGTGTGAGGATCAGTTGCCGATCTACCGCATCGCCGAAACTCTGGGCTTCAGCGAGACCGCGAGTTTTCGCCATGCCTTCGTGCGCTGGAGCGGCGTGGCGCCGAGCCAGTTCAGACCCCACTGAGCCCCCCCTGCAGGCTCACTCCCACAAGGATGTTGTATTTCCTGCCCATGACAGGTGCAAACCTGCATCAGCAAGGGGCGAATTGCGGTCAGACCTTTTGGCCATAACGATCCCCTTTTGGCCTTTTCTGCCGTTCTCCGATTCGCCGCGCGCCGCAACACTGGAGGCCACCGAACCAGCCCTGCGGAGAACAACAAATGCTGACGATCTACTCGGACGATCACCACCTGCACCATGGTCGCTGTGAACTCATCGACGGCCAGCTCAAGCCATGCTTTGAAATGCCCTCGCGCGCTGACCACGTGTTGCAACGGGTGCAGAACCAGCACCTTGGCCCGGTCGAGGCGCCGAAGGACTTTGGCCTGGAGCCGATCGCACGCATCCACAGCCGCGATTACCTCGATTTCTTCAAAGGCGCATGGGAGCGCTGGACTGAATTCAACACCGACGGCGATCTGCTGCCCTACACCTGGCCGGCGCGCACGCTGCGGCAGATCAAACCGACCAGCCTGCACGGCCAGCTCGGCTATTACAGCTTCGACGGCGGCGCACCGATCACCGCGGGCACCTGGCAAGCGGCCTACAGCGCAGCGCAAGTGGCGCTGACGGCCCAGGCGGAAATCCAGCGCGGGGCACGCAGTGCCTTCGCCCTGTGCCGTCCACCGGGACACCACGCTGCCAGCGACTTGATGGGCGGTTATTGCTACCTCAACAACGCGGCCATCGCCGCTCAGGCGTTCCTCGACCAGGGGCACCAAAAGGTCGCGATCCTCGACGTCGACTACCACCACGGTAACGGCACTCAGTCGATTTTCTATGAGCGCAGCGACGTGCTGTTCACTTCGATTCACGGCCACCCGGAAGCCGAATTTCCGTTCTTCCTCGGCTACGACGATGAACGCGGCGAAGGCGCAGGTGTTGGCTTCAACTTCAATTACCCGCTGCCCGCCGGTTCCGGCTGGGACGTGTGGAGCGCGGCACTGGACCAGGCCTGCAACGAGATCGAGCGCTACGGCGCCGACATCATTGTGGTCTCGCTGGGCGTCGATACATTCAAGGACGACCCGATCTCGCAATTCAAACTCGACAGCCCGGATTACCTGGCGATGGGCAAACGCATCGCCGCCCTCGGCAAACCGACCCTGTTCGTCATGGAGGGCGGTTACGCGGTGGAAGAAATCGGCATCAACGCAGTGAACGTGCTGGAAGGGTTTGAACAATGAACCGACTCAAGCATTTCATCGCGCCAGCCCTGTGCGCGGCGCTGCTGAGCAGCGCAGCCCACGCTGAAGAACGCACCTTGCGCGTCTACAACTGGTTCGACTACATCACGCCCAAGGCCCTGGAAGACTTCAAGACGCAGAACGCCCAGACCAAACTGGTCTACGACATCTTCGACACCAACGAAGCGCTGGAAGCCAAGCTGCTGACCGGTAACTCCGGCTACGACGTGGTGGTGCCGTCCAACGTGTTCCTCGCCAAGCAGATCGAGGCCGGCGTATTCCAGCCGCTGGATCGCAGCAAACTGCCGAACTGGAATCACCTCGATCCGAAATTGATGAAGCTGATCGAAGCCAACGATCCGGGCAATAAATTTGCCGTGCCTTACATGTACGGCACCATCCTGATCGGCTTCAACCCGGCCAAGGTCAAAGCTGCGCTGGGCGACAATGCGCCGGTGGACAGCTGGGACCTGATTTTCAAGGAAGACAACATCAGCAAACTCAAGCAGTGCGGCGTCGCCCTGCTCGACTCGCCGTCGGAGATTCTGCCGCTGGCCCTGCAACACCTGGGTCTTGATCCGAACAGCAAGAACCCGGCCGACTATGCAAAAGCCGAAGCCTTGCTGATGAAGATCCGGCCCTACGTGACCTACTTCCACTCGTCCAAGTACATGGCCGATATCGCCAACGGTGACATCTGCGTCGCCGTCGGTTATTCCGGCAGCTTCTCGCAAGCGGCCAACCGGGCGAAGGAAGCGAAGAACGGCGTGGTGGTCGACATGCGCCTGCCGAAGGAAGGCGCACCGATCTGGTTCGACATGCTCGCCATTCCCAAGGGAGCGAAGAACACCGAGGACGCCTACACCTTCATCAACTACCTGTTGCAGCCGCAAGTGATTGCGCCGGTCAGCGACTTTGTCGGTTACCCGAACCCGAACAAGGACGCCACCGAACAGGTCGATCCGGCTATTCGCAACAACCCCAATCTGTACCCGACCGACGCCGCCATGAACACGCTGTACACCCTGCAACCACTGCCGCGCGACGCCGAACGGGCACGCACCCGGGCGTGGACGAAGATCAAGTCCGGCACCTGACACAACGTTGCTGACGGAGACCCGCCCTTGCGGGTCTTTTTTTGCCCGCAAGCTTTATGTACCGCACACCGTTGCGACGGGCCTTTTATCTTGCGCTGACTCGCCGCCCATGCCGGGCGCCCCAAACAGAGCAGGACTTGCCCATGACCGAACCCTCCTTACCCAGCGCCGTTGAAGTGATAACGCAACTGGTGACCGGCCCGTCGCCGTGCGAAGTTGCGACCCGGGCGTTGCAACCCGCGCTGAAAGCACTGTACCCGACGCTGGACATCGACCCGCAACTGGCGATGGTGGTGACCCCCTCCTGGCTCATCGCCGACGACCAGGTGATCGCGGGCGCCAGTCACAGCGAATCGCTCACCGATGTGCTGGTACGGCTCGGCCTGTCCGGAACCACGGTGACGTATCTCGAGGGCGAGCACTTTCTCACCTTGCAGCCTGGCGTCCCCGTATCACTCCAGTTGCCGGTAAAGATCGATGCCATCGGCGCCCTGCTCAACGAACTGGCCCCGCTGCTGTTCATCGCCTACAAAGAACAACAGGTCGAATACTGGGACGAATTCACCAGCCCCGGACAGCCGCGCTGGCTGCAATTGTCGGATGCCTTGCGCAACCTGTGGAACGTCGACGCCAGCCTTGGCTGGGATGCCGACCTGCAGGCCATGGCGCACAGGGTTTTCCAGCAGCCGGACAAACGCCAGCGGCTGCCCGGCGATCCCTACAAGACACGCGCCTGCCTGATCGACCTCGACTACAGTGCCGAGGCTGAGCGCGGGCACATGGCCCGGCTCGACACAGCCGTGTTGATCGGTACCGCGGCAGAACGCAGCCTGATCATCAGCTACTCGGTGATCAATGGATTTCAGCGCTTCGATTCGCTGGATGAGTTCGCCGACACCCTGCCGCGCCGTTTCGGGCGCAACAGCACCAGTGCCGAGCTCAAGTGGCGGCTGTTCGAGCCCGACGGCAATTTTTTCGATCATCAGGCCTGCAGCCTGATTGCACTGGAGGCTGATGCGCTGGGGCAGATCAACTTCTTCGATGGCTCGACCGAATACAACCTCTACCCACACGCCGGTACTGCGGGCAATTATCAGCAACCCACGCCACGCCTCAAACCGCATATGGAACGCCTGCAACCGTTGTTGCCCTCGTGGCTGAACACCGCCTCCCCCGCCGATCAGTCCAGCTACAGCCGGCATCTGCTGGACCTGACCACGGTGCAGCATGCCAACAATGGCAAAACCTTTCAGAGTGAAGTGGACAGCCTGCAGACCTTCACCCGCGATGCCCTGAGCCGGGCAATGCTCAAGGACCATCCCACAGCAGCTGATGTGAACATTGATGACATCCAGGTCAGCATCACCAGCGTGGTGGTCTGGGGCACATTCGTTCTGCCGGGCAATACGCAGACCCGGACCCTGTCGCTCCTCGAACTGGCCCTGCAGAACCTGGCGGGCCTGCCATTGGGCAACAAGACCGTGAGCGCCAGGGACGGCAGCGCATTGCCGGCGTGGATGAGCGTGGCTTACCTGGAAAACCTGGTCAGCACCGTCGACATCGGCAGGACCTACCCGGCGTACCTGAAAGCGCGGCTGGTCGATGACATTGCGCAGGCGCACACCCTGCAAGCGCTCTACACCCGCCAGTTGTGCATCGAACTGCCGCTGCTGGCGTTGCAAAACAAAATTCTTGGCAAGGCCGGTATCGACGAGCAGGGTTACCGCTATGTACTCGCCGCCCTCGGCAGCACTGCCGGCGAACGTCGGGTCGATGGACTGGACATTGTCATCCGGCCATTGGCATTCGTTGCCCACCGCAGCAGTTCAAGGGCGGACACCGTGCAGAACATGTTCGTCATCGGCCCGCGCGTGGCCGGTTCAGGCCCCTGCGTGTTGTATCGGCCATTGTTTGAAACGGCACTGCTCCAATACCCCGGCCACGCCAACCTGCTGTATGCGATCCAGCATTCGCAACATCTGCGCGAGTCGGTGCTGGCCTGGCTGCCGGACGATGTACGGTTCAATTACAGCCAGTTTGTGTTCACCGCCAGACTGCCTTCGGTGTGGACGATTCCGCAGTTGCTGGTCAATCCGGTGACGCCCCTGGACATGTCACGCCCCGTCGAACTGGGCACCACGCTTATCGAAAACGATGCACTGGAGACCCTGTACGCCAGTAACGTCCAGGCGCTTATCACCCAGGCGGATCGTCAGTCGGTCTCCGACGCAGAAGCACGCTGGGCCACGCTCAAGCAGGGTGGCTGGATGCTGTTCAATGCGGCGCTGCCGTTTCTTGGGCGCAGCGTCGGAACGGCAGCATGGATCTGGCAAATCATGGACGACCTGCAGGAAGTCAGCGACGTCGCCAATCAAGCATCCGGCGAGGTCGCCTGGTCGGCACTGGCCGATATTCTCCTCGCGCTGGGGATGGTGCTGGCCCATCGCGCGGCGGTTGGCGACAAGCCCCAGACGCAATCTATCAGCGCACCGGAAGAACCCACGCAAGTCCCGAAACCCGTCCCGCAAGCGCTCAAACCGCAGCGTTTGCCGGATGTGATTGACGACGATCCTCTGCCCACCCGTGAGACTTCACTCAACACCCCTGCGGCTTTGAAACGCTCCCCGACAGCGCTGGCATCCTTGCTCGACCGTTTCAAAGTCACCCGGCCCGAAGACCTCGGCACGCCCCACAGCTCAGGGCCATACAGATCGCTGTATGCCCACGGTACGAAATGGTACGCGCCCGTCGGCCAGCGCTGGTTTGAAGTGCAGATCAACGACAACGAAGACATTCAGGTGATCGACTCGCGCCAGCAGCCACCTCGCGCCGGCCCGGTGCTGGCCCGCACCGTCAATGGCCAATGGATCATCGACCTGCGCTTGCGCCTGCGCGGTGGCGGCCTGAGCAGGCGCCAGCGAGAAGCCCGGGAAAGACGGCAGGCGCAAGCCAAGGCACTGAATACGGAAATCGAAGCGTTCGACCTGACCATGCCGGACAAACGTACCCGTCTCCTGGCCGCGCGCGCCGCGCTGCAAGAAGCATTGCCTGAGGCCCGTGAGGGGCAACGCCAGCCATACCTTGATGTCCTCGACGCGCAAAGTCGGGAGTACGGGGCCATGATCGAGAAGCTCAAGGCCCTGGAGCTGATAGAACCCGAGCCAGCCTTTCGCGGGCTGATGATTCAACGCCTGGAAATGCAGATATTCCTGATACTGGAGTGGCTCAACGAACACTCTGCGACCTATCAAGTCAGCGTCAAGGCAACGATGGACATGATGGCCGCCAACCCGGACACCGAATCTTCGGCGTTTATCCTGGCCTGCGAACGCATGACCGGACAGACCCAAGGCATCATCGAGAAAATGGAAGCGGTCGAGTCGCGGCTCGAAGAATTGCAACGGCTCGGCAAAGAGGGTGTCGAGCGGGTCAGCAAATATCGCAAGGGCGTGCCCGATTACAATCTGGACAACATGAAGTTGTTGCAGATCAGTCTCGGCCAGGAAATCTGCGTCCGACCCGGCACGTCAGCGATTCACGCCGACGCCCGACAGATGCTCGAAGCCCTGATCGAAGACGCCGCCCTGAATATTCAGAGTTCACTGAATCTGACCACCGACGAAAGCCTGACCAACCTGCGCGAGCGGACCGAAGCCCTGAGCAATCTTTCCGAGCAATTTGCTTCGGTCGATCAGCGCTTCGTCGATTTTGCCGCCGAATTCCCTGAGCAGCTCGACAACGACCGGCTGAACCACGTGCGTGCGCGCACGCTTGAGTTCAAGGTGCGCACGGACGAACGACTGGCCGACCTGCTACGCAACAAACATTTGCTGGAGCCAATACCTGACCCGTCGAAACCGACGGTCTCATGGAGCCGCAAGATCATCAAAACCAGATTCAAGGGCACCCTCGTCGGCGAACCGGTGACCGGCACAGAGGCAGACTCCGCTCATCTGGTGGCAGTACGAGGCGAGCTGACGGGGGTCATCGCGACCTTCCATGAGAAATCCCCAGGCGAGTGGGTCGAACACCTTTCGCCGAAACCGACGCCAGCCAGAACCACGCCCAATCTTGCGAAAAGCGTCGAGGCCGGTCAGGCCCTGATCGACGGACTGGCGCTGTTCCGGCGACGTACCGAGGCGCTCATCAATCGGGCGCAACGCATTCCGGTGGAGATCGAAGAAATCTACCATCAGCACGCCGCCCGTTTACGCAATGCCGGCGAAGCGATCGACGAGGCGCTGACGGCCAGCAATCAGACCGTCGACTCAAAGCGGCCGACGCAAGCCCTCGGTCACGCCCTGAGCGAAGCCGCGACAGCCCTGTACGCAAAGGGTACGAACGCGCGTATTCAGATGATCAAACAACAACCGCCGACCGCGGCCCGCGTGGAATGGCTCCGGCACAAAAACGAAGTGAAGATCACGCAAACCGTCAAACGCCGCCGGCTCAAAGGGCGAGCCAAAGACTTTCTGGATGAATATGAAGTGCGCGATGCAAAAGCCGGCAAGGTGTTGTGGTACGCGCATTTCCATTACGCGAAAGGCGCTGACGCGGTTGGCCGCTTCACCGCGGCACACATGAAAACCGTCCGGCAACGACGGCTGGGAGGCGCGTTCTATCGGCAAGGCAACAGCACTCAGGACCTGATCGCAATCTACCGCAGCGAAATCAGCAACCCGCTGGCGCAAAGCCTGTTTTTCACCCCAGCCACGCCTGGCGCAGGCGCATCAGTGCCGCTCTGATGGCCGGCTCCGGAACGGCGGCGAAGCCCAGCACCAGACCGGCGCGGCGATCGGCTGGCGTCGTCGAGTCGGGCAACCAATAGCTGCTCAAACCGTTGATCTCCACATCCGCGCGTGCCGCCTGCTCGACCAACTGCTGCTCGCGCGCGATGCTCTCCGCCGCCACCGTCAGGTGCAGCCCGGCCGAGACCGCCGGCAGCGCA
>NZ_QAIU01000031.1:0-8821 GCF_003061205.1 Pseudomonas sp. HMWF006 | reverse complement strand
GATGTGGAGATCAACGGTTTGAGCAGCTATTGGTTGCCCGACGGCCAGCCATCGAGCAGCGTATTGCGGCGGTTGAGCGCGGCGCGGCGCATGCGCCGGATGTGTCGCTGGAAATGCCCGGCGGCCATGAATTCGGCCATCACCGCTTGAGTACTCACCTCGGAATGCCGGACATCCACCGCCCGGCGTTGCGAGAACGCGTCCACCAGCCCGGGAGGCAAGACCAGATAACCAAGGCGCAACGCCGGAAATGCGACTTTGCCAAAGGTACCGACGTACAACACGCGGCCCTGCCGATCGAGTGCTGCCAAGGGCGCCAAAGGTGCGCCGGTGTAACGGTACTCGCCGTCATAGTCATCCTCGACGATCCAGCCCTGGTTGCGTTCGGCCCACGCCAGCAACTCCAGACGCCTCGCCAGGCTCATCACTACGCCGGTCGGGTATTGATGGGAGGGCGTCACGTAAGCCACGCGACAATCGCTGAGCCCGGCCATCGCCGCACAGTCGATGCCCTCACTGTCCACCGCCACGCCATGCAATTGCGCCCCGGCCACAGCGAACGCATGACCCGCCGCACGATAGCCGGGATTCTCGATCGCGACACCGTCGCCCGGCTCTACCAGCAACTGTGCACAAAGACTGATGCCCTGCTGGGCGCCACTGGTGATCACAATTTGTTCAGCCGAACACTGCATGCCACGGGAGCTGCGCAAATAAGCGGCAATCATCCCGCGCAAACGCGCATCGCCGGCCGGGTCGCCGTAGCACAGCTGCTGAAGATCCGGTTTGCGCCAGAAAGCCGCGTTCAGCTTGGCCCAGACCTCGAAGGGAAACAGATCGAACGCCGGCACACCCACGCGAAATGCACGCGGCGGACCACTGGGCGGACGCGGTAAATGGTTCTTTTCGAGGCGCGAAAATGTCGCGCTGTGGATAACTTTACTGGATGAAACCACAGGCAAATCCAGCCAATTTGTGGATAAGGCTGTGGGTAAGCCTGTTGACAACCCTGTGGATACTTTTGTGGATAGTTTTTTTGCCGAGCTCAGCGACTGAGCCAGTTGCGCCACGTAGGTACCGTCGCCGACTCGTCCTTCAATAAAGCCTTCGGCATACAGCTGATCGTAGGCCCGCACCACGCTGTTGCGGGAAATCCCCAATGCTGACGCCAGATCCCGGCTCGCCGGCAATCGCGTGCCGCTGGCCAGACGGCCATCGAGTACCCGCAGACGCAGGTCCTGGTAGAGCTGGCGGCTCAAGCCCTGGCGGCGATCCAGCTCGATACCGGCAGGATTGAATGGCATGGACAGCGGCGGCGAAACGGACATGGCAATGGACCTGTGAAATTGGCCGGTAATGGCTCTTACAACAGTCCAATAGCCTGCCTACGATGCTGGCATTCGCCAAGGAAAATCTCGCCATGTACACGCCCAAAGCCTTTGCCATCGACGAGCTGTCGCAACTGCACGAACTGATCCTCGCCACCCGCCTCGCCATTCTGGTGAGCCACGGCGCCAACGGCCTGCAAGCCAGCCATGTACCGGTGCTGCTGCATCGCGAACAGGGTGAGTTCGGTACGCTGTACGGACACCTGGCCAAAGCCAATCCCCAGTGGAAAGACCTGCGCGACGGTGCCGAGGCCATGCTGATCTTTGCCGGCGCCGATGCTTACGTGAGCCCGGGCTTCTACCCGAGCAAGGCCGAACACGGCAAAGTCGTGCCGACCTGGAATTATGTCGCCGTGCACGCCTACGGCCGCGCCGAAACCTTCAGCGACGGCGGACGCCTGCTCGACATCGTCAGCACCCTCACCGACCGCCATGAGGCTGGCCGCGCACAACCCTGGTCGGTGGCCGACGCGCCGGCCGATTACATCGACGGCATGCTCAAGGCCATCGTCGGTTTTGCCATTCCCCTCGACCGCCTCGAAGGCAAGCGCAAGCTCAGCCAGAACCGCAGCGCTGACGATATCGCCGGCGTGCGCGAAGGCCTGGCCGCCAGTCCCGAAGTCAACGATCAAACCCTCGCCCAACTGATGCGCTAAGGAAATCACCATGAGTCAGATCGAGATACGCCCCGTCACCGCTGGCGATCACGCCGCGTGGCTGCCGCTGTGGCAGGCTTACCTGAGGTTCTACAACACCGAACTGCCGGACACGGTGACGCAAAGCACCTGGCAGCGCTTTCTCGACCCGGGCGAACCCACCCACGCGGCATTGGCCTGGGCCGACGGCAAGGCGGTGGGCATGGTGCATTACATTTATCATCGTTCGAACTGGAGCATCGAAAACTCCTGCTACCTGCAGGACTTGCTGGTGGTGCCGCAAGTCCGCGGCACCGGCGTCGGTCGTCTGCTGATCGAACACGTCTACGCCACGGCCAAGGCCGACGGTTGCTGCAAAGTCCACTGGCTGACCCATGAAACCAACGCCACCGCGATCCAGCTCTACGAGCGCATCGCCGAACGCCCGGGCTTCATCCAGTTTCGCAAAGCCCTTTAAGGAGACGCACGCATGACCGCTTCACTCGCTGACTGGAAAGGCGTCCCCGCCCCCACCGCCACCCTGCTCGAGGGCCGCTTCATTCGCCTGGAAAGACTCGACCCGGCGCGCCACGGTGACCAACTGTTCGCCGCCCTCGAAGGCCCCGGTGCCGACCCCAAACTCTGGGATTATTTACCCTACGGCCCATTCCCGGAGCGCACAGCGTTCGACGCATGGCTGAACAACCACGCGGCCGCCAGCGACCCGTACTTCTTCAGCGTCGTTGATCGCGCCAGCGGTCAAGTGCAAGGCCTCCTCAGCCTGATGTCGATCGTCCCGGCCCAGGGCCGCATCGAAATCGGCCACGTCACCTTCGGTGCGCCGATGCAGCGTTCACCGAAAAGCACCGAGGCGGTTTTCCTGCTGGCCAAGTATTCCTTCGAGCTGGGTTATCGCCGCCTCGAATGGAAGTGCAACAACAGCAACGCCCGCTCCAGATACGCTGCCGAGCGCCTGGGCTTCAGCTTCGAAGGCGTGTTCCGCCAGCACATGGTGGTCAAGGGCCACAACCGCGACACCGCGTGGTATTCGATTCTGGATGGAGAGTGGCCGGCGATCGCGGCAGGGTTCGAGCAGTGGCTGGCGGATGAAAATCAGACGCCAGACGGGCAGGTAAAAGGCTTGGTGGAATGCCGTTCCTGATTGCTTGAAAACAAACGATCGCAGCCCGCGACAGCGCCTGCAGGGTGTATTTGAATCCCATGCAGGAGCAGCCGCAAGCTGCGATCTTTTGATCGGCTGTCAGCCCAGCTTTTGCGCAAGCACCGCAATGTGCTCCGGGCCGATCCCGCAGCAACCGCCCAAATGGCTGGCGCCACGCTGCTGCCAGTCAATCGCCCAGTGCAAGTAACCCGGTGGATCCAGGTCATCGCGCAACGGATCAAGTCCGTCATTGGCGGTTGCCTCTTTTGGCTGCGGCGGAAACGCATTGGCATACGCACCAATGTGAATCTTCACCCCCAGACGCTCGAAGGTGGCGCGCGCCGCATCAATCGCGGCACCGATCACTTCCGGCTGACTGCAATTGAACAACAACGTCTCGACGCCCAACTCAGCCGCCACCGCGGCCGCTTCGGCCACAGGCTCACCGGAACGCAGACGAGGCACTTCATCGGTGTCTTCATCCTGCAAGGTGAACGACAGCCAGAACGCTTTGCCGTCCTTCGGCAACCCCGCATGGATCGCTCGCGCCTCGGCCAGCGAACTCTGGGTTTCCGCCAGCCACAGATCCACGTGCGGTGCCAGGCCATTGACCAATGGCGCCAGCAACTCGGTCACTCGGTCGGCGTTGAACAGATCCGGCCGATACGAGCCAAACAGCGGTGGCAATGAACCGGCCACCCGCACGGATTTCCCCGAGGCTTGCACCGCACGTTGCGCCAGCTCACCGGCCAACGCGGCCAGCGCCTGCCCTTCAGCGGCGAAGCGTTCTTCGCCAATATGGAACGGCACCACGGCGTAACTGTTGGTGGTAATCACATTGGCGCCACTGGCGATATAAGCGGCATGCACCGCTTCGACCGCTTGAGGCGCCTCGCTCAACGCCAGCGCCGACCACTCCGGCTGACGAAATGGCGCACCGGCGCGCTGCAACTCACGGCCCATGCCGCCATCGAGAATAATCGTGCTTGCTGCGCCCATATGCTTTTCACTCATATGCTTATGAAAATAACTCACTATCGGAGTCGTTCTTATAACTATTTAATACGCACCATTCGGTTAATAACAACCTCTTTTTTGCTCAGGGATCGACTGTGAAATTTCAACCGCTACTGGCCCTGGGCCTGACGATTCTGGCTGCCTCCACGCAAGCGTTTGGCGGTGCCACCCTGGACCGTATCGAGCAGAAAAAAGAACTGGTCGGCGTGCTGATGGAAAGCTATCCACCGTTCTCGTTCCTCAATGACCAGAACCAACTCGACGGCTTCGATGTGGATGTCGCCAAGGCTGTGGCGGAAAAACTGGGGGTCAAGTTGCGACTCGAAACGCCGTCCTGGGACGTCATTGCCGCCGGCCGCTGGAGCGGGCGCTACGACATCTGCATCTGTTCGATGACGCCGAGCAAGGCCCGCGCCGAAGTGTTCGATTTCCCGGTTGAGTACTACGCTTCGCCAGCGGTGATCGTGGTTAACGCCAAGGATGAGCGCATCCACGACGCCAAGGACCTGAGTGGCAAAAAAGTCGGCCTCACCAGCGCCTCCAGCTACGAAAGCTATCTGAACAAGAACCTGGTGATCGAAGGCGCCGAAGACACGCAGTTGCAGTACCCGTTCGACGATGTGCAGATCGCGCCATACGACACCGATAACGTCGCCTTCCAGGACTTGGGGCTGGGCGCCGGCGTGCGCCTGGATGCGATTCTCACCAACCTCGTCACCGCACAGCCGCGCCTGAACCAAGACAAACGCTTCAAGCTGGCGGGGCCGGCGCTGTACTCGGAACCGAATTCGGTGGCCATCGAAAAGGGCGACGCGCAATGGGATGCCAAAGTTCGCGAGGTCTTCGCGCAACTGAAACAGGACGGCACCCTGAGCCAACTGTCGCAAAAATGGATCGGCGCCGATATCAGCCAATGACTGCTTTCCCGACACCTCCACAGCCACCGCAACCGGTGGCTGAATCACGCCTGCAACGCATGTTCGGTTTCCGTACGCGGCTGTACCTGACCTGGGCAGCGCTGTTCTGCCTGTTCGCCGGGTTCTTCCTGAGCTTCGACCTGAAGTTCTCGATCATCCTCGACAAACTGCCCAATCTGGTCGGCCTGCACCTGGCGCCCAACGGTTTTCTGCAAGGGGCGGCGCTGACGCTTTTCCTCTGTCTGTGCTCGATCGTCGCCTCGTCGCTGCTGGGCTTCATCACGGCACTGGCACGCCTGTCGAAAAGCGCCGTGGCGTTCGGCATCGCCAGTTTTTACACCTCGTTCTTTCGCGGCACGCCACTGCTCATCCAGATCCTGCTGATCTACCTGGGCTTGCCGCAACTGGGTATCGTGCCCGGCGCGATTGTGGCCGGCATCATCGCCTTGTCGCTGAACTACGGCGCCTATCTGAGCGAAATCTTCCGCGCCGGCATCCTCGGTGTCGATCACGGCCAGCGCGAAGCGTCGCTGGCATTGGGGATGCGCGAGACGGTGATTTTCTGGCGGATCACCCTGCCGCAAGCCATGCGCACGATCATTCCGCCCACGACCAACCAATTCATCTCGATGCTCAAGGACTCGTCACTGATTTCGGTGATGGGGGTCTGGGAAGTGATGTTTCTGGCGCAATCCTATGGGCGCTCAAGCTACCGCTACATCGAAATGCTGACGACCGCAGCGATCATTTACTGGCTGATGTCGATCGGGCTGGAGCTGATTCAGGCGCGGATGGAACGGCACTACGGCAAGGCTTACGTGCGTCGCAGCTAGGGCGATCGGAACATTGCGGGCAGCGTCGGGTTTTAATTGATCTCTCGGCGCACCCGCACAACGCCCATTTTCAGTCCAAACGGACGAAACACTGCGTTCAACGATTTAAGTGTCTGATTGCCCTCACCGTGTTCGATATGGACCAGCGTGCGCACCGATATTTTGCACATCTTCGCAAACTGGGTCTGATGCAGACCGGTCACTTCCACGCGCAAACGGCGAACGGCCTCACCGATCTCCAGCGTCCCCTGGGCCAGCGCCTCTTGAATGCTTTCGATGAGCACAGTGCGCTCGGCAACCGTCATGGTCATTGCAGATCCCACTCTTTCAAGCGTTGCTCCAGATTTTTCAGATGAATGCCTGGGTGGTTCATGGTTCTGTCGGGCAAACCACTGGCCGTCAGTATGTCGGGCAGTGCCGCCAGACGTTGGGCATCTTCGCGCAATCGTTCGAAAAGCGCTGGCGCATCACATAGCGCTGCCAATGGGTCATTGGGTTCAGCAATATCCGCCAACGCACGGCACACTCCACGCCAATCCACGTCTCCAGCCCTCTCCAGATCTCTAGGCCATTTGGTCGTACGGGTCACGCCTTCGTCATCCATGACCATCGGGGCCAGGTCATAAATCGGCGCCAAACGAAATGTGTTTGCCTGACGAATGATCGCGGTGTTGCGACCATGGTTATCCGAGTTACCAAGAATCTTGTTGATCAGATCCCGACGTAAGTAGTCCGTCACAAGAGCGGGTATCTGACTGGCCTGCCCTGCTTGGCGCCAAAGCCCGGCGAGCATGCGGATAACCTCCATATGGTTCATCGCACTTCCCGGCGTCGTCACTTGAGCCAACGAGTAAATCGACTCCACAGCCAAGCGGCTTACATCACCGTCCCTTACCTTGCGATCAAAACGCTGCATCCACAAACTTGGCTTGTTCGCTTCTTCCAGTGCCAAGCCTTCGGCTGCGATCGTTTCGATGCCGAGTTTCTGAAGCGCCTTGTAGTAATGGAATTCGCTTCGCAGGATGTCTTGATCGGTCAAACCGCCTCTGTTTCTGGCAAATTTCACAAACCAATGTTGTCTGACTTTGTCGTCATCCAATACGGCATCGGGGTACAGGAGACCAGCCTTGTTCTCGGCCAATAAAAGCTTCGGTGCCTCACCACCCGCGCCTGTAGCTCCACCGATTGCCGCACCCAGCTCATAGGCATATTCGAGGAAACGGTTGTCACGGTGGACGACATCCTCACGCTTGAATCCGATTGGCTTGCGCTCATCGACAGCCTCGGCCGACTCTTTTATGCGCATATTGCCGATGGGGGCTGGAGTACTGCGACCGAGCAGATATAGATCGGCGCTGATGTTCGCCGGTTTTTCTCGACCTAGACGCTCAAGTAAAAAGCGTTTGGCGGCCCCTGCGGGGGCAATGTCGTGCACAAATGCCGGCGTTTTGGAACGATGGCCGTCCCAATCCAGTGGGTACAACGCACTCACCGCCCTGGAAAACGGAGAGCCCATGGCTTCAATATTTTCAGCAAGGTAGGCCGTCTCGTAACCAAAACTGCAGCGACTCTCGAAACCCTTTTCAGGATCGTCGAAGCTCAGAATCATCGCGTCTTGCCATTTACCCGCCGTGAATATCTGTAATGTCAGGTTGTACATGCCTTCCCACCTGCATTGAAATGCATTTCAGCAGAGCTTTCCTTCATACCAGATGCAATATAGTGCATTTAAAGCCTGACAGCTCTCCCTAAATCTGCAACAAAATGCAGATTAAATCCTTATTACCACGATCCGAATGCAAAATAATGCAGATCAGTCACCGACATCATTCTGTAAAAACCCTTCGCTATACAGGACGACCCGCTTATAACAAAAAGGCCGTCCGACCATGCCGTTCCCGCCTCAGCGTCTGTCCCTCACCATCGCCCTGCTGATCTCGGCCACCATTGCTCACGGCAAAACCGTGCAGATCGACACCGCCACCACGGCATCGCAGACTCTCGGCGGCAGTGACACGCTGACGATTTCGGCGCCGGGCAGCATCACCAACAGCGGCAAGGCCGTGAGCCTGAAAGACAGCACCAGCGGGGTCGGCGTGGTGATCGACAATGCGGGCAAAATCATCTCCACGGGTGGCCGCGCAATCGACAGCAGCGGCGACCTGACCCGGGCGCGTAACTATCAGATATACAACCGCAGCGGCGGGCAGATTCTCGGCGCCAACGACGCCTTGCGTGTCGACAGCAACTTCGTCAGCGGCAGCCTGCTGATCGACAACAGCGGCATCATTCGCTCGACCACCGGCCAGGGCCTGGACCTTGATGCCCTGCGCAGCGAAGGGGTAACAACCACCATTATCAACCGCGCGGGCGGATTGATCCGCGGCGATGCCAGCGACGGCATGAAAACCGGCGCCCATGCGACCATCAGCAACTACGGCGAGATCTCCACCGGGGATTCGCACAACGCCGACGAGAAGTTCGACGGCATCGACATTGATTCCGCCACCGGTGTCAGCATCACCAACTACGGGGTGATTTCCGGTGGCCGTCACGGCATCACCACCGACCTTGGTGCGACGCTGATCAACTACGGGCAGATCACCGGGCGCAATGGCTCGGGCTTCGGCTCCGACGGCGATGGCACGGTGATCAACCACGGCACCATCACCGGGGCCTATTCCGGGCTGCAAGCCAATGGTGACGGCGACGGTGTGGACATCGACAAGATCGCCCACATCGAAAACTACGGCACCCTCCAAGGCGTCGGCGCCGGCGGCGTGGACAAGGGCGGTTTCGCCAATGGCAGTGAAGGCATCGCACTGGGCGGCGGTTACATCCTCAATGCCAGCGGCGCGCTGATCAGTGG
>NZ_QAIU01000397.1:0-1769 GCF_003061205.1 Pseudomonas sp. HMWF006 | reverse complement strand
GGGCTGCATGCTCGATCAACCGGACGTGCCGAACGCCCGCGGGCCGAGGCCGTAGGTGGCGTTCGGCACGTCCGGTTGATCGAGCATGCAGCCCAGACCGAAACGGGTACGGGTCAACAGAGTCTTGTCTTCGCCGAGGCTGTGTTCGCGGGTCAGCTCTTCGAGCATGTCGCTCTCGAGCAGGCTGCCGTCGAGCAAACCGGCGTAAAAGCCCGCCAGACTGCGCGCGTTGCCGTGGCCGTTGGCCGCCGGTTGCTGCATGCGGCGCCACTCCGGCTTGTTGGTGCTGGTGAGCACCGAGGGCGGATTGGTAAAGGCGCGGGTGGTCATCGCGGTCGGTTCGCGCAGGGTCACTTGCAGCAGACGCTGAGCGGCGGCGTCCCCGGCATTGCCTTTGCCCCGTGCGATATGCGCGACGCGGTGAAACTCTTCATCGGCCAGGCCAACGTGAAAGTCCAGGCCCAGGGGCCTGGCGACACGGGCGACGATGGACTCCCCCGGCCCGCGACCGTCGGCGCGCCGCAGCAACTCGCCCATCAACCAGCCGTAAGTGATTGCGGCATAACCGTGGCCGGTGCCCGGCGTCCACCACGGTGCTTCAGCCGCGAGAGCGTCGACCATGGTTTGCCAGTCGTACAGTGCTTCCGGCGCCAGCAACTCACGCAAGGCCGGCAGACCGGCCTGATGGCAGAGCAATTGGCGCAGGGTGACCGACTCTTTGCCGGCCGCGGCGAACTCCGGCCAGTAGCGCGCAACCGGAACATCGAGTTGCAACTTGCCTTCGGCAACCAGCTGTAGCGCGGTGACGGCGGTGAAGGTTTTGGTGCAGGAAAACAGGTTGGCGATGGTGTCGCTGTGCCAGGCCTCGCGACCATCCTTGTCGGCAGTGCCGGACCAGAGGTCGAGAACGGTTTCTCCACCGACCTTGATGCACAGGGCTGCGCCGCGTTCCTGGGGATCGTCGAACAGTGCGGCAAAGGCTTCGCGCACCGCTTCGAATTGAAGCTCGTAATGTCCCTGAATCTGCACCCGCAACTCCCCCGCGAAAACGCTCTACAAAGTGGCCCGCATTGTTCCAGCCCTAGAGGGATTTGGGAACAGCTGCGGGCCAGACGGTTAAATGCTGTGGTGAGGCTACTGGCACCTTCGCGAGCAGGCCCGCTGCCACACTGATCTTCAGTGCAGCAGAGATCGAATGCGGAAGCGGGCTTGCTCGCGAAGAACGCTAACGCGGTCTAAACCTTAGTGACCATTCCCGGAATGCCCACCCGCATGACTGGCACCCGGCCCCTTGCCGGCCTCGCCCTTGCGTCCGCCTTCAGCTTCATGCCCCGCCGCAGCGGCCGCTTTCTCAGCCTCCTTGCCCAACTGTTCAAGCGCCTGCAGGTTGCTTTTGCGCACAGTCTCGACAAACCCCTGATACGGCAGATCCGTCACCCCGACCAGTCCGAAGTGCCCGTTCTCACCATCGAGCAGACGCCCGGTCACCGGCTGATCCAGATACTGGAACCAGTGCACACCGACAATCGACGGTTCACTCAACGCCTGCTTGAGGAAGTTGGCGTAGGCCGGTCCGCGATCTTCTTCCCGGCTCAACTGCGTCACGCCGCCCCAGAACGGGCCGCGATCGGTCGAGCCGAAGTTGAACTCGGTGATCAAGACCGGTTTGTCGAGGGCACCCAGCGCGGCGAAGTCATAGCCGTCCTGTGGCTTGAGCGTGTACATGTTGAAACTCAACACATCGCAATACTGCGCGCAGGAGGCCACGG
>NZ_QAIU01000396.1:0-6503 GCF_003061205.1 Pseudomonas sp. HMWF006 | reverse complement strand
CGTGAAGCCCATCAGGTCGTAGTCCTGGCTGCCGTTGTGCAGATACACCTCGGCGCGGTAGTAACGCTGACGCGCCTCATCGGACTGAGCCGATTCGGTCGGGGTCGCGAGGTAGCCGTCCAGGCTCACTTCGTAGACGAAAGGGTTGCCCTCTTCCATCTCGACACGCACGCCCATGCAGCGCTTGGATTTGCCCAGCAGTGTCTGCACTTCCAGCCCCTGAACACGCATTTGAGCGGCCGCGTCTTCCAGCGCCGGGCTGACCTGCTTGTCCATGAAGCGTTGCACCACCGATTGGCTCGGCTGCAGATCCAGCTGCGTCAGACGCTCACTGAAACCACGACGACCGCGCTCAGCCAGTTGCGCCTGCTCCTGTTCGATCTGCACGTCCTGGCGCATCGCCTTGTGCAGGCCGAACATGAAGAACACCAGCACCACCGAGAACGGCAGACCGGCCAGCACCACCATGGTTTGCATGGCTTCGAAGTTACCGGCGAACAGCAGACCGATGGTCACCAGCGTGATCACCACCGACCAGAAGATCCGCAGCCAGTGCGGCGCATCTTCGTCGACGTTACCGCCCTTGCAGGACAGATTCGCCATCATCACCGCGCCGGAGTCGGCCGGGGTCAGGAACAGCACGAAACCGACAAAGATCGACACACCGATGACGACTTTCGACGCCGGGTAGTGTTCCAGCAATTGATAAATCGCCATCGACGGCTGTTCCAGCGCCGTCTTGCCAAGCTCCACCGCCCCCTGGTTCATCACCAGATCCAGTGCCGAGTTACCGAAGATCGACAGCCAGGCCAAAGTGAAGCCCAGCGGAATCAGCAGCACACCGGCCACCAGTTCACGCACGGTACGGCCACGGGAAATACGCGCGATGAACATGCCAACGAATGGTGCCCAGGAAATCCACCACGCCCAGTAGAACAGAGTCCACAGGCCCAACCAGCGGTCGGACTTGGCGCTGTCGCCTTCATAGACGTACAGGTCGAAAGTCTTCAGCACCACGCCGTTGAGGTAATCGCCGATGTTCTGCACGAAGCCGTTAAGCAGGTGCAAAGTCGGGCCAAACAACAGCACGAAAATCAGCAGACCGCTGAACAGCACAATATTCAGGTTGGACAGACGGCGGATGCCGTTTTCCACACCCGACACGGCAGCGATGGTCGCCACGGTGCTCATCACGATGATCACGATCAGCAGGTTGGTATTGCTGTGTTCCATGCCGAACAGGTTTTCGAGGCCGGAGGACACTTGCAGCGAACCGATCCCCAGGTTGGTCACCAGACCCAGCAGGGTCACGAACATGCCGAAGCCGTCCACCGCGTGACCGGCCGCGCCTTTGACCCAACGCTCGCCCACCAGCGGATACAACGCCGAACGCAGTGCCAACGGCTGGTTATGACGGTAAGCGAAGTACGCCACGGCCAGACCGACCAGCGCGTAGATCGCCCAGCCGTGCAGGCCCCAGTGCAGGAACGTCAATTGCACCGCCTGACGCGCGGCCATGTTGGTGGCCGCTGCGCCTTCCGGCGGATTGAAGTAGTGGTCCAGCGGCTCGGACGCGCCGAAGTACAGCAGCGAAATGCCGATACCCGACGAGAACAGCATCCCCGCCCAGGCGCCGTAACTGAAATCCGGGGTGTCGTCCTTGCTGCCCAGTTTGAGTTTGCCGTACGAGGAAAACGCCAGGCCCACCACAAACACCAGGTAGGCGGCGATCACCACCATGTAGTACCAGCCGAAGCTGCGCGACAACCAGGCCTGAGCGATACCCAACAATCTGCCGGCCTCTTGCGGGGCGATGATCAGAATGGCGGTCAACAACAGAATCAGCGCGGTAGAGGTGTAGAACACCCAACCGTTGACCGTCACCTTCTCGGGCGGGGTCTTTATAAGCGAGGCAGAACTCATGGCACAAATGCTCCAGGCAGTGCGAGAGAAGAACACAAGGCAACACGGAACCCGACCAATCGGTTAGTTGGCAGCCGACCGGCGGGTGATATAAAGACACCCCGAAAACAGCCCGAACCTGCCGAAATGGCGCTGCGAATCGCTTTCGTGGCCGAGGTCTGGACGTTCATCCGAAACCTGGCCCTGAGCGTCTTGCCCTTTCAACACGTCCATCGAATCGCGAACCGCGCCATGCCCCACGCAGGTTTCAAGCATTTTCGGATGTCGGTTTATCGCCATTTACACGTAGGAAAAATATGTAAATCGCGACGATTTGTCGCAGATCTTATTCTTTGTTGATTGAACGTTCAATCAAAACAAAATAGACTGGCCCTTAATCCGGTAGCCGTTTTTCGTCCGCCGGAAGGCCTAAGGAGATGTGCAAGATGCCCAAGGTCGGTATGCAACCCATACGCCGCCAACAACTGATCGAAGCCACGTTGCAGGCGGTCGATCAGGTCGGGATGGGGGACGCCAGCATTGCGCTGATCGCCCGTTTGGCCGGTGTCTCGAACGGCATCATCAGTCACTACTTTCAGGACAAGAACGGCCTGATTGCCGCCACGATGCGGTATCTGATGAATGTCCTCAGCGAGAACGTCACCGCACGCCGTCAGGCGCTGGCAGACAGCAGCCCACGGGCGCATCTGCAGGTGATCATCGAAGGCAACTTCGACGCCAGCCAGGTCAATGGCCCGGCAATGAAAACCTGGCTGGCCTTCTGGGCCACCAGCATGCACCAGCCGTCTTTGCACAGGTTGCAGCGGATCAACGATCACCGTCTGTATTCCAACCTGTGCTGCGAGTTCCGCCGTGTGTTGCCGCTCGAAGATGCGCGCAGCGCCGCGCGAGGACTGGCAGCGTTGATTGACGGTTTGTGGTTGCGCGGCGCTTTGTCGGGAGACGCTTTCGACACGGCGCAGGCGCAACAGATCGCTTACGAATACATGGATTTCCAATTGGCCAAGAAGGTGAGCTAGAGCACACAGAAAACGCTCAGCCCCTGAACTGTTACCGACCAGCGATGCCACAGCTACATGGCTCACCCGGTGACCAACGCCAACCACTCATGCACTTGCGAGGACACTATGGCCCGTTTCGAACTGCAAAAACTCTACATTGATGGCGCGTACTCCGACGCTGGCAGCGATGCCACCTTCGAAGCCATCAACCCGGCGAACGGTGAAGTCCTCGCCAACGTGCAACGTGCGACCAAGGAAGACGTCGAGCGTGCCGTGGTCAGCGCGGAAAAGGGCCAGAAAATCTGGGCAGCGATGACCGCCATGGAGCGTTCGCGCATCCTGCGTCGCGCCGTCGACATCCTGCGCGAGCGCAACGATGAACTGGCTGCGCTGGAAACCCTGGACACCGGTAAAGCCTTCTCCGAAACCAAATACGTCGACATCGTCACCGGCGCCGACGTGCTGGAATACTACGCAGGCCTGGTACCTGCGATCGAAGGCGAGCAGATCCCGCTGCGTGACACTTCCTTCGTCTACACCCGTCGCGAACCGCTGGGCGTGGTCGCCGGTATCGGCGCGTGGAACTACCCGATCCAGATCGCCCTGTGGAAATCCGCACCAGCCCTGGCGGCCGGTAACGCGATGATCTTCAAGCCAAGCGAAGTCACCTCGCTGACCACCCTGAAACTGGCCGAAATCTACACCGAAGCCGGCCTGCCCAACGGCGTGTTCAACGTGCTGACCGGCAGCGGCCGTGAAGTCGGCACCTGGCTGACCGAACACCCGCGCATCGAGAAAGTCTCCTTCACCGGCGGCACCGACACCGGCAAGAAAGTCATGGCCAGCGCTTCGGCTTCGTCGCTGAAAGACGTGACCATGGAACTGGGCGGCAAATCGCCGTTGATCATCTGCGACGACGCCGACCTGGATCGCGCCGCCGACACCGCAATGATGGCCAACTTCTACAGCTCCGGTCAGGTCTGCACCAACGGCACTCGCGTGTTCGTACCGAGCCACCTGAAAGCCGCTTTCGAAGCCAAGATCGTCGAGCGCGTAGCGCGCATCCGCATCGGCAACCCGGAAGACGAAAACACCAACTTCGGCCCGCTGGTCAGCTTCGCCCACATGGAAAGCGTGCTGGGTTACATCGCCAAGGGTAAAGAAGAAGGTGCCCGCGTTCTGTGCGGCGGCGAGCGTCTGACCGACGGCGAGTTCGCCAAAGGCGCTTTCGTTGCACCGACCGTGTTCACCGATTGCACCGACGAGATGACCATCGTCCGTGAAGAAATCTTTGGCCCGGTGATGGCGATCCTCTCCTACGAGACCGAAGAAGAAGTGATCCGCCGCGCCAACGACACCGACTTCGGCCTGGCCGCCGGTATCGTGACCAAAGACCTGAACCGCGCGCACCGCGTGATTCATCAGCTGGAAGCCGGTATCTGCTGGATCAACGCCTGGGGCGAGTCCGACGCGAAAATGCCGGTGGGCGGTTACAAGCAGTCGGGCGTGGGCCGTGAAAACGGCATCAGCTCGCTGACCAACTACACACGCATCAAATCGGTACAGGTCGAGCTGGGCGATTACGTCTCGGTGTTCTGATCAGCTAGCTGATCAGCTGCAAGCGGCAAGTTTCAAGCTGCAAGTAAAAGCAGTTTGGGGTTGCCGCCCTCCCCGATTTCGAAGCCACAGCTCGCTGCTTTTTCTTGCAGCTTGAAGCTTGTGGCTTGTAGCTCCCCCAGGAGAACTTATGACTCAAGAATACGACTACATCATCATAGGGGCCGGTTCTGCAGGTAACACACTTGCGACCCGTCTGACTGAAGACGCAGGCGTCACCGTTCTGCTGCTCGAAGCCGGCGGTCCGGACTATCGTTTCGACTTCCGCACGCAAATGCCGGCTGCCCTGGCGTTCCCGCTGCAGGGTCGTCGCTACAACTGGGCTTACGAAACCGATCCAGAGCCACACATGGACGGTCGCCGGATGGAATGCGGTCGCGGCAAAGGCCTCGGCGGCTCCTCGCTGATCAACGGCATGTGCTACATCCGTGGCAACGCGATGGACTACGACGGCTGGGCGAAACTGCCAGGCCTGGAAGACTGGTCGTACCTCGACTGCCTGCCGTACTTCCGCAAAGCGGAAACCCGCGACATCGGCCCGAACGACTACCACGGTGGCGACGGTCCGGTCAGCGTGACCACGCCGAAGGCCGGCAACAACCCGCTGTTCCACGCCATGGTTGAAGCCGGCGTGCAGGCCGGTTACCCGCGCACCGAAGACTTGAACGGCTACCAGCAGGAAGGCTTCGGCCCGATGGACCGCACCGTGACGCCGAACGGCCGTCGTGCTTCCACCGCCCGTGGCTACCTCGACGTCGCCAAGAAGCGTTCGACCCTGACCATCGTCACCCACGCCCTGACCGACAAGATCCTGTTCGAAGGCAAGCGTGCGGTCGGCGTGCGTTACCTGGTCGGTTCGGCTGAAGAACGCGTTGAAGTCAAAGCACGCAAGGAAGTCCTGCTGTGCTCCGGCGCCATCGCTTCGCCGCAGATTCTGCAGCGTTCCGGCGTCGGCCCGGCGAAACTGCTGGAAAGCCTCGACATCCCGGTCGTTCATGACCTGCCAGGCGTCGGTGAAAACCTGCAGGATCACCTCGAGCTGTACCTGCAATACGCTTGCACTCAACCGGTTTCGCTGTACCCGTCGCTGCTCTGGTACAACCAGCCGGCCATCGGTGCCGAGTGGCTGTTCAACGGCACCGGCATCGGCGCCAGTAACCAGTTCGAAGCCGGCGGTTTCATCCGTACTCGCGAAGAGTTCGAATGGCCGAACATCCAGTACCACTTCCTGCCGGTGGCGATTAACTACAACGGCAGCAACGGTGTGAAAGAGCACGGTTTCCAGGCACACATGGGTTCCATGCGTTCGCCGAGCCGTGGTCGCATCCAGGTCAAATCCAAGGATCCGCGCCAGCACCCGAGCATCCTGTTCAACTACATGGCCACCGAGCAGGACTGGCAGGAATTCCGTGACGGCATCCGCCTGACCCGCGAAATCATGCAGCAGCCGGCACTGGACGCCTTCCGTGGTCGCGAAATCAGCCCGGGCATCGACGTGCAAACCGATGAGCAGCTCGACAAGTTCATCCGCGAGCACGCCGAAACCGCGTTCCACCCGTCCTGCTCTTGCAAGATGGGCACCGACGACATGGCCGTCGTGGATGGCGAAGGTCGCGTGCACGGCATGCAGAGCCTGCGTGTGGTCGATGCCTCGATCATGCCGATCATTACCACCGGCAACCTCAACGCGCCGACGATCATGATGGCCGAGAAAATCGCCGACAAGATCCGTGGCCGCAAACCACTGCCGCGCAGCAACGCGCCGTACTACGTTGCGGGCGGTGCGCCGGTGAAGGGCAAGCCGATGCGTGATATCACGCCTGTTGCTCAGTAAGTCGTAATACCGCGTCAAGGCTGATCGCTGGCAAGCCAGCTCCCACAGGGTTTTGTGTCGTTCACAGAAATTGTGTTCACCAAAAACCTGTGGGAGCCTGGCTTGCCAGCGATGAGGCCTGGCCATTC
>NZ_QAIU01000395.1:10878-18839 GCF_003061205.1 Pseudomonas sp. HMWF006 | reverse complement strand
CGTGAAGCCAGTGCGCTGAGCCTGATCGAACAGTTGCAACGCAACCCGCTGGTGCGCGTCGAACTGCCGTTTGGCGACACCCACCTCGCCGAATTGCCTGACGGGCCGCTGGTGCTGATCGCCGCCGGTACCGGCATGGGCCAGATTCACAGCCTGATCGAACACTGCCGCGCCAACGGCTTCAAACACCCGGTGCATCTGTACTGGGGCGTGCGCCGTCCGGAAGATTTCTACGCCATCGAGCATTGGGACGAATGGCTGAAACTGCCCAATCTGTTCCTGCACAAAGTCGTCAGCGACCAGTGCGGTTGGGAAGGGCGCTGCGGGATGTTGCACCAGGCCGTGTGTGAAGACTTTGCGGATCTGAAGCCGCTGCACGTCTACGCCAGTGGTTCGCCGGCGATGGTCTACGGCACGCTGGATGCGCTGGTGGAAGCCGGGATGGATGCACACCAGATGCGCGCGGACGTGTTTGCCTATGCGCCGCGCTCTTGAGCCGCACGAGCGTTGAGCCCAATCCCTAGAAACGTACGCCGGTCGTCACCATCGCCGCGTTGGCGCCGAGAAACACCAGCTCGGCCGCCAGCGGGCCGTAGTGAGTACCGACGGACGGAATGATTACCGGTGCCACGCCGAAGCGGTTCAACGGGATCTTGTCCTTGTAATCACCGCGATAACCCTGCAACAGGCCGCCGGTGACTTTCAGATACACCGGATACTCCCGGCTGTCATAGCGCTTGCCGACATAGGCATAGTTCGAGCGCTGGCTGAATGAGTTGCGAAAAGTTGCCCCGCCCAATACCCAGCCGGAAGCCTGATTGCGTTCGATGCCGATCAAGTCCTGATGATTATTGTGTTCAGGGTCGGGCGAGTAATGGCGGGTATAGACACTGGTTTGTGCGTACCAGAAGCCATCGTCTTTTTGTGAATCATTGGTGGCCAGAGCCTGGCCGGTCTGAAGCAATAACAATGCGGCCAAAAGCCTGGGTGCGTTCATGTTGCAGCCTCGGTTAAACGGGATGGCTTGCGCCAGAAGAAGGCCGTTATACGTAGGCGTTCAGCGACTTGAAAGACATAAAGTCCGACATTCTAGTAGGAAAATTCCTGCGTTTTCTTGAACCGTTCCTGAACAAGGGAAGGCTTATGCATATTTCATTCGGGTATTTAAGATATTCCGGCAATGGTATTAGGCTATATAAAAGCCGTTGACCGGGACCGCTAATCTCGATTTAACGCTATTGAGCCAGTCATACATCCTTTAGCACTTTTCGTTTTACGGTTACTGCTATATGTTCTATCCAGCGAATTGTGCTTACATCTTGTAATACTTGCGGGGCCGAACATTTCCGTCATGACAGCCATTGAATCTGCTTTTGTGAATCTGGCTTACCCTCCGCGGCTCGATCTGGGGCCGCAGCTGACCCACGAACAACTTCTCGTCTCGATGCAATCGACCATGGCGCGCCACAAGGGCGGACCGGTGTGGCTGTTCGCTTACGGGTCGCTGATCTGGCGTCCGGAATGTACGGCAGTGGAGCGGGTGCGCGGGCGAGTCCATGGCTACCACCGCGGTTTGTACCTGTGGTCGCATGAGCATCGCGGTACGCCGGAAATGCCCGGGCTGGTGTTCGGTCTGGATCGCGGCGGTTCGTGCAGCGGCTTCGCCTATCGGTTGCCGGAAGAGAACCTCGACAGTGCGCTTTATGCGCTGTGGAAACGCGAGATGCCGTTCCCGTCCTATCGCCCGCACTGGCTCAACTGCCGGCTCGAAGATGGCAGTCAGGTTCAGGCGTTGGGGTTTGTGCTGGAGCGACACCTGCCCAGCTACGCCGGCAACCTGCCGGATCACGTGCTGAGTCAGGTGTTCGCAAGCGCTTGCGGGCGCTACGGAACCACTCGCGATTATGTCGAGCAGACCGCCCACGCCCTGCGCAGCCACGCCATGCCAGACCGGAATCTGGAGGCGCGGCTCAAGCGCTGTCAATCACAAAGCGATCAAGCGACGGCTTCGCGGCTCTGACTGGCGACTTGCTTGTGCCATAGCGTCGGGGCCAGGAAGGCCATCGACAGCAGGCAAGCGCCCACCAGCAGCACAAAACCACCGTCCCAGCCGAAGTGGTCAACGGTGTAGCCCATCGCCGCACTCGCCGCGACCGAACCACCCAAGTAACCGAACAGACCGGTGAAGCCAGCTGCCGTACCGGCGGCTTTCTTCGGTGCCAGTTCCAGCGCCTGCAGACCGATCAGCATCACCGGGCCGTAGATCAGGAAGCCGATCGAGAACAGCGCGATCATGTCCACGGTCGGGTTGCCGGCCGGGTTCAGCCAGTACACCAGCGTTGCGACGGTCACCAGCGCCATGAACACCATGCCGGTCAGGCCACGGTTGCCACGGAAGATCTTGTCCGACATCCAGCCGCACAGCAGCGTGCCCGGAATACCCGCCCACTCGTAGAAGAAATAGGCCCACGAGGTTTTATCCACGGTGAAACCCTTGGCTTCCTTGAGGTAGGTCGGCGCCCAGTCCAGCACGCCGTAGCGCAGCAGGTAGACGAAGACGTTGGCCAGGGCGATGTACCAGAGCATTTTGTTGCGCAGCACGTATTTGACGAAGATTTCCTTGGCGCTGAATTCGTCTTCGTGGCTGGCGTCGTAGCCTTCGGGGTAATCGTTCTTGTACTTCTCGATCGGCGGCAGGCCGACCGATTGCGGGGTGTCGCGCATGGTGATGAAGGCAAACACCGCCACGCCCAGCGCCACGGCTGCGGGCACGTAGAACGCTGCGTGCCAGTCGTTGAACAGGCCCATGCCGAGCAGGAACAGCGGACCGATCAGGCCACCGCCGACGTTATGCGCCACGTTCCACACCGAGACCACGCCGCCGCGTTCCTTCTGCGACCACCAGTGCACCATTGTGCGTCCACTCGGTGGCCAGCCCATGCCCTGGGCCCAACCGTTGATGAACAGCAGGATGAACATCATGGTCACGCTGGACGTCGCCCACGGCGCGAAACCGAAAATGAACATCACCCCGGCCGATACCAGCAGGCCGAACGGCAGGAAGTAACGCGGATTGGAACGGTCGGAGACCAGGCCCATCAGGAACTTGGACAGGCCGTAGGCAATGGCGATGGCCGACATCGCCAGACCCAGATCGCCACGGCTGTAGCCTTCGTCGATCAGGTACGGCATGGCCAGGGAGAAGTTTTTGCGCAGCAGGTAGTAACCCGCGTAACCGAAGAAGATACCGGCGAAGATCTGCCAGCGCAGGCGTCGGTAGGTGCTGTCTATTTTTTCTTCAGGCAATGGAGCCTGATGGGCGGCAGGACGAAAGAAAGCAAACATTCAAGAGCTCCAGATTTCTTGTTTTGACTGCGGATGCGAATGTTACAGTTTCGTTACCGAAAATAGCACCGGTTCGCATTGGCAAAACAGCGGAAATGTTGGAAATCGCACTTTCCTTTATGAAGCTGTCGCTCAGCTGTAAGAACAGGGCGTTTTCACCACTTCTGAACATCGGGTGGCTTAGACTCGCGGCCAGTTCAACCGATTGATCAGCCGAGATAAGAAATGCCACTGAAGGTTCGCAGATTGATGCCGAGATTTTTGGTGGCAGCGGGTCTTGCCGTTGTATTACTGACATTGATCATCACCGATCATCCGACTCATTCCGGTCTGCGCAACGCCACGGTGCTGATCATTCGACATGCGGAAAAACCGGCTGAGGGGTCGGCGCTCAATGCCCGAGGCGAACAGCGTGCGGCCGCCTACGTCGACTATTTCAATCCGCTGAAACTCGACGGCCAGACGCTCACCCCCCAGCGTCTGATCGCTGCCGGCGACGTCCCGGAGAGTTCACGTTCGCGTCTGACCCTGACCCCGCTGGCCCAGCGTCTGAACCTTGTGATTGAGCAACCCTACGTCAATGGCGATCTTCATCAACTGGTCAAACTGTTGCGCAAAAGCAATCAGGCGCAAACGGTGTTGATCGCCTGGCATCACGGCCACATCAACAAACTGCTCAAGGCCTTTGGTGGCGACCCCACAGCGCTGATGGGCCAGGAAAAATGGCCGGATGATGTGTTCGACTGGCTGATCGTCCTGCGCTTCGATGAGAACGGGCGGCTCATCCCGTCCCGTAGCGAGAAGGTGCAGGAGCAGCTGTTGCCGGGCGACGCGGCACCATCGCCCGGCGGCTGAGACACGCTGCGGTTTCAGCGCACCTGCACCACCACCTTGCCCACAGCCTTGCGCTGCCCCAGATCATTGATCGCCTGCGCCGCGTTGCTCAGCGGATACACCTGCGACACCAGCGGTTTCAGCTTGCCCTCGGCGAACCAGCCGAACAGTTGCTGGAAGTTCGCCGCGTTGTCCTGCGGCTGGCGCTGGGCGAAGGAGCCCCAGAACACGCCGACCACTGCCGCACCCTTGAGCAGCGCGAGGTTGACCGGGAACTCGGGGATGCGTCCGCTGGCGAAGCCGACCACCAGCAGCCGGCCGTTCCAGGCGATGGCGCGGATGGCTTGATCGAACAGGTCACCGCCGACCGGGTCGTAGATCACGTCGGCACCCTGGCCGTCAGTGAGGCGTTTGATTTCGTCCTTGAGGCTGGTTTCGCTGTAATTGATCAGCTCATCGGCACCGGCAGCCTTGGCCACGGCGAGTTTCTCCGCGCTGCTGGCGGCAGCGATGACCCGGGCACCCATGGCTTTGCCGATTTCCACCGCCGCCAGCCCCACACCGCCAGACGCACCCAGCACCAGCAGGGTTTCGCCCGGTTGCAGGTTCGCCCGTTGTTTAAGGGCGTGCATCGAGGTGCCGTAGGTCATGCTGAACGCGGCGGCGGTATTGAAATCCATCGACGGCGGGATCGGCAGGACGTTGTAGCCCGGCACCGCGACCTGTTCGGCAAAGCTGCCCCAACCGGTCAAAGCCATGACCCGGTCGCCGACCTTCAAATGGCCGACCTTTTCGCCCACGGCGCTGACCACGCCGGCCGCTTCACCGCCCGGCGAGAACGGGAAGGGCGGCTTGAACTGGTACTTGCCCTCGATGATCAGCGTGTCCGGGAAGTTGACCCCGGCGGCGTGCACCTCCAGCAGGATTTCGTTCTTCTTCAGGGCAGGACTGGCGACGTCTTCCAGCACCAGCGATTCGGCAGGGCCGAAGGCTTTGCACAGCACGGCTTTCATCAGGGCTATTCCTTTGGGAGTGATGGCCGATAAGTGTAGGTGTGTCAGTCAACGGGTCAACGAGCATGCCCGGCCCTGATAGGCAGCCATAAGCTTGTGCTTGCGCGGCGGGTCGTTATGCTAGGCCGCAAACCGGATAAGGAGCGAATTGTGAAAGCGTGGATCATGTTGTTGCTGGCCCTGTCTCTGCCTGTGGCAGCGCTGGCCGAAGAAGCCAAAGAAGGCGAGGCGCCGAAGGTCAACTACATCACCCTGAGCCCGCCGTTCGTGGGCAACTACGGGCTGGATGGCACGCCGAAGCTGAAGGTCTACAAGGCCGACGTGGCTTTGCGCGTGACCGGTGAAGAGGCGACCAAACTGGTCAAGGCCAACGAGCCGTTGATCCGCAATCAACTGGTGGCGCTGTTTACCCAGCAGACCAGCGAGGCGATGAGCAGCATCGAAGGCAAGGAAAAACTGCGTCAGGAAGCCCTGAAGCAGACTCAGCAAGTGATGAACGACGAAACCGGCAAGCCGGTGGTTGAAGACCTGTTGTTCAACAACCTGATCATTCAGTAACCACGCTGGCGGCTGTTCAGGACGCCAGGCTCTTGCGAAAGCGTGCCAGGGCAATGAAGAAGAACAGCAGGCCGATGGCCGTCAGCGCCAGCAAGTCCGGCCAGACCACGCTCAGCCCCGCGTCGCGAAACAGAATCGCGGCGCTGAGGCTGACAAAATGCGTGGACGGCGAGCCCTGCATGACCCACTGCAGCCATTGCGGCATGCTGTCCAGCGGCGTGCTGCCGCCGGACAGCAGCAACATCGGGATGATTACTGGAATCGCCAGCAGGCCGAACTGTGGCGTCGAGCGCGCCAGGGTCGCCAGAAAAATCCCCAACGCGGTACTGGCAAACAGATAAACCGCCGTCACCAGCAAAAACAGGCCCATCGAGCCGGACAACGGCACGCCCAATGCGCCTTTGACCACCACCTCCAGCGACAGCCAGGTGCACAGCACCACCACCAGCAGGTTGCTCCAGATTTTCGCCAGCATGATTTCCAGCGCCGTCAGCGGCAGCACCAGCAAATGGTCGAGCGTGCCGTGCTCGCGCTCGCGCAGCAGCGCCGTGCCCGTGAGGATGATCGCCAGAATGGTGATGTTGTTGACGATCTGAATCACCGCCAGAAACCAGCCGCCCTCCAGGTTGGTGTTGAACAGTGCGCGGGTGGTCAACTGGATGGGCGTTTTGCTCACGGCATCGCCCTGGCCGCCGTAGGTCTGCAATTCACGCTGGAAGATCCGGCTGATGTAGCCGGCGCCCATGAACGCCTGGCTCATCGCGGTGGCATCGACGTTGACTTGAATGGCCGGTTGCCGCGCCGCGAGCAGATCGGTTTGAAACCCTGCCGGAATGTTGATCACGAAGGTGTACTGGCCGCTGTCCATCACCTGATCGAGTTGCGTATAGGGCAACAGCACCGGCGTCTGGAACTCCGGCGGTTGCAGGGCCTGGGCCAACTGGCGCGAGAGGGCACTGTGGTCTTCGTCGACGATCGCCACGCTGGCGTTGTGCACGCCGATCACCGAGCCGGCGGCGGGCATGTAGATCGCCACGGTGAAGGCGTAGAACAGGAACAGCAGCAACACGCTGTCGTGGCGCAGGCTGGTCAGTTCCTTGAGTCCCAGGCGCAGGATGTGCGCGAACTTATGCATCAGGCCTCCTGCTTTTTCAGCATGATCAGGCTCAGCCCGGTGAACCCGACAAAGAACCCGAACAGCGCCAGGCATTGCGGCCACAGCTGCCGCAGGTCCAGCGCCTTGGTGAACGTGCCCACCGCGATGTCGAGAAAGTGTCCTGCCGGAAACAGCATGCCCATCACCGCCGCCGCCCCCTCCAGCGAAGAGCGCGGCACGATCAGCCCGGAGAACTGAATGGTCGGCAGGCTGGTGATGATCATGGTGCCGAGGATCGCGGCGATTTGCGTGCGGGTGAAAGCCGAGATCAGCAGGCCCATGCTGGTGGTCGCCAGCACGTACAACAGGCCGCCGAACGCCAGCGTCAGCAGGCTGCCCTTGAACGGCACGCCAAACAGCCAGCGGTTCATCGCCACCAGCAGCGCGAGATTGACCAGACTGACCAGCAGGTATGGTGCCTGTTTGCCCAGCAGAAACTCCAGGCGGGTCAGGGGCGTGGCGTAGAAGTTGGTGATCGAGCCGAGTTCTTTTTCGCGCACGATGCCCAGTGCGGTGAGCATCGCCGGAATGAACGCCAGAATCAGCGCCATGACCCCGGGGCCGATGGCGTTGACGCTGACCACATCCTGGTTGTAGCGAAAGCGCGTCTCGAGGCTGGCGCCTGCCTGATGATTGATCGCAGGGCTGCTCTGCTCGGCCAATTGTTGCAGGTTGGCCAGGTGCACGGCTTCGACATAATTGCGGCTGGTCTCGGCGCGAAACGGCATGCCGCCATCCAGCCACGCCGCCACTGCAGGCTGGCGCCCGGCGTACAGGTCACGGCCAAATCCGGGGGGGATTTCCAGCGCCAGTTTGATCTCCGAGCGTTGCAGGCGGCGGTGTAGTTCTTGAGCGTCGTGGATGGCCGGGCGTTCATCGAAATAGCGTGAGCCGCGAAAGGCTTCCAGATAGGTTCGGCTCTGCGGCGTCTGGTCCTGGTCGTACACGGCGAACGCGAGGTTTTCCACGTCCAGGGAAATCCCGTAGCCGAAGATCACCATCATGAAGATCGCCCCCGCCAGTGCGAAGGCCATACGCACTTTGTCACGCAGCAG
>NZ_QAIU01000395.1:10093-10868 GCF_003061205.1 Pseudomonas sp. HMWF006 | reverse complement strand
CCTTCGCGACTGGCCACTGCGAGCAGACGGCCGAGGCTGAAACCGCGCTGCTTGAGTGGCGGCGTGGCGGCCGCTGGTGCGGTCGATGATTCGCTCGCGGGAGGCGTTTCGGCAGTGCCCTGGGCCTGTTCCAGGCAGGTCACGAAAGCGGCCTCCAGCGTCTCTCCACCGAACTGCTGTTGCAATGCCGCCGGGGTGTCGCACGCGAGGACTTTGCCGGCGTGCATCAGCGAGATGCGGTCGCAGCGCTGGGCTTCGTTCATGAAGTGGGTGGAGAGGAAAATCGTCACGCCCTGCTCGCGCGACAGTTCGATCAATAGCCGCCAAAAGTCATCGCGGGCTGCCGGATCGACGCCGGACGTCGGCTCATCGAGAATCAGCACTTCCGGGCGGTGCAACACCGCCACCGCCAGTGACAAACGTTGGCGCAGACCCAGCGGCAGGGCGCCGGACGGCTGATCGGCGACGCCGAGCAGGTTGAAGCGCTGAATCAACGCTTCGATTCGTTGCGTGCTTTCGACCTTGGGCAGGTCGAACAGCCGCGCATGCAGCTCAAGGTTCTGCCGCACACTGAGCTCGCCATACAGCGAAAAACTCTGGGACATGAAGCCGACCCGCTTGCGCGTGGCCAGATCCTTGGCATTCACCGGGTTACCGAGCAGCGTCGCGCTGCCCTCGCTGGCCGGCATCAGTCCGGTCAGGACTTTCATGGTGGTGGTCTTGCCGCAGCCGTTGGAGCCGAGAAAACCGAAAATTTCGCCGCGCCCGATGGCGA
>NZ_QAIU01000395.1:0-10083 GCF_003061205.1 Pseudomonas sp. HMWF006 | reverse complement strand
CGTGATCCACGGCGGTGAAGTCGCCGAAACGCAACGTCAGGTCGTGGGCCTCGATGGCGATGTCGGTGGTGCTGTCGGTGCGTGGCGGAATCACCAGCGGCTGAGCGTCATGCTGGCGGTCGCCCTGGAAATGGGTGAAGGCTTCATCGAGTTTGCCGCTGGGGGTGACGGCCGCCAGTTCACGGCTCAGGCCGGTGGCAATCAATTTGCCGTTGTCGAGCATCAAGCAATGCTCGAACTGTTCGGCTTCCTCCATATACGCGGTGGCGACCAGCAGGGTCAGTTGCGGGCGCTGGCGCCGCACGTCGTCGACCAGTTCCCAGAACCGTCGGCGCGAGAGCGGGTCGACGCCGGTGGTCGGCTCGTCGAGGATCAACAGATCCGGTTCATGGATCAGCGCGCAGCACAGCCCGAGTTTCTGTTTCATGCCGCCGGACAATTTGCCGGCGGGGCGCTCGGCGAATTTCAGCAGGTCGGTGGCGAGCAGCAGGTTGTGCATGCGTTGCTCGCTGTCGGCCTTCGACAGACCGAACAACGTAGCGAAGAACTGAATGTTTTCGCGGATCGACAGTTCGGGATACAGGTTGCCGCCCAATCCCTGAGGCATGAAGGCGATGCGCGCATACAGCGTGTCGCGGTGGCGGCGCTGCTGGATCGGCCCGCCGAGGACGTCCAGTTGCCCTTGCTGCAAGGCTTTCACCCCGGCGATCAGCCCCAGCAGGCTGGATTTGCCCGCGCCATCGGGGCCGATCAGCCCGCAACGGGTGCCGGCGGGCAGGCTGAATGCGATCTCGCTCAGCGCTTGCTGTTTGCCGTAGCGGTGCGCGATGCCGTTCGCCTGAACCGCGAGGCTGTTCATTGCAGATTGGCCGGCCAGGCGATCGGCGCGGTGCGTACATACCCGGCGCCGGGCATGCCGGGCTTGGCTTGCGGCACGGCGCTGGGTTGGGTCAGGCGCAGCTTGACGCGGAACACCAGTTTTTGCCGCTCGTCGCGGGTTTCGACCTCTTTCGGGGTGAACTGCGATTTGCCGGCGACGAAACTGATTTTTGCCGGCAACGGCTTGTCGGGCAGGGCATCGAGCAGCACCCGCGCTTCATCGCCCACCGCCAGACGTCCGGCCACGGCGGCGGACAGGTAGAGGTTCATGTACTGATCATTGGGATCGATCAACAGCAGGACGCGGCCACCGGCCCCCAGCACCTCGCCGGGTTCGGCCATGCGCAACTGGATCACGCCATCAATCGGCGCGCGCAGGCTGCTGTCGTCGATTTCGCTGGTCAGTTGCGCGACCTGCGCCTGTGCAGCGCCAATCGCTGCACTGACCGCCGACACCTGAGCGCGCGCCGCCGTCACGGCTGCGTTGCCGGTACCGATACGCGACTGCAATTGATCGATGACCTGGGCACTGACGAAACCGTGCTTGAACAGTGATTGAGAGCGCCCGAGTTCCTGCTGGGCCAGCAATAGCTCACTCTGACGCAACTGCACGTTGGCCTGGGCGGCGTTGAGGTTTTCCCGCGCACGCACGACCTCGGCTTCGGCCTGGTTGCGCTGGGCTTCAAGGGTGCGCGTGTCCATGCGCGCCAGCAATTGGCCCTGGCTGACCTTGTCGCCTTCATCGACCAGCACCTCGGCGAGGCGACCGGTGGTCTTGCTGGCGATCTGCACTTCGGTGGCTTCGAGTCGTCCGTTGCCGGCCGATAGGCCTTCGGGCAGGCGACTGCTGATTGACTTCCAGTAACCGAAGCCGCCGGCGGCCAACAGTAAGGCGATGAGCGATCCGGCAAATAAAAGTGAGGAACGGCGGTGCGTCGACATGGGGGCATCCTGCGGCTGTGGCGTCCAGTCTGACGGTTCAAGCGCGGGGGGCGCTTGATGTCAATCAAATGAGCGGCAAGCCTAGACCCTTTTGTCTGCCAGCACTGCGTGACCGGGCGGTTCTCAGCGCAGGCCGAGCACAGCGGCCCATTGTTCGGCGGTGACGGGCATCACTGACAGCCGCGAGCCCTTCTGCACCAGCGGCATTTGCGCCAGCGCGGTCTGCTGTTTCAGGTAATCGAGTTTCAAGACCCGCGCAAAGGTTTCGACGTGCGCCACGTCGATGGCGCTCCAGGCATTTTTTTCCACTGTGGCCTTTGGATCGAAGTAATGGCTCTCCGGCTCCAGTGCGGTGGGATCCGGGTACGCGGCCTGGATGATTCTGCCGATGCCGGCAATCCCCGGTTCCGGGCAGCTGGAATGGTAGAAAAAGAACTCATCGCCTACCGCCATCGCGCGCAGGAAATTGCGCGCCTGATAGTTGCGAACCCCGTCCCAGCGCGCTGTGCCGAGCTTCTCCAGGCCTTTGATCGAAAGTTCGTCGGGCTCGGATTTAATCAGCCAATAGGCCATGGTTTTTTGCTCCTGAAACGGTCATTGGGCAGGTTGTCGGGCAATTTTATGACAAACCGACAGTCGGTTGACGTCAGCGTTTGCGCGCAGGTTCACGTTGTCGCAAAATGCCGGCCTTTAAAGCTTGACGCTGCTGCACGGCCTACGAACGGAAACCGCTGCTGTCATCGTGATGATGTGCCTTGAGGGGGGCAATCGATGAAACGCAAACCGGATTTGCTATGGACTTTGGTCATTTTGTTCGGCCTGGGTGTCGTGACCACGGGTTACGCGCAAAGCCTGTGGTCCAACAAGACCGACGCGCCGATTGAAGTGGCGCAACAGGTGCAACAGTCGACAGCCTTCAAGCGCTGAAACTGCCTTCTCGACGCCGCATTTTCGTGCGGCGTCCTACCCCGCGACATACCACGCCTTGTCAGTGACCGTGCCCTGCAGCGGTACATCCCAACTGGCTTGCGCCAATCGTTCGACCTTCTGACATTCATGGGCCAGGCCCAACAGCGTGGGCTTGCGCCAGTGCTTGCGCCGGGCCAGATACGCCAGGCTGCGGTCGTAGAAGCCGCCGCCCATCCCCAGGCGCCCGCCGACGTCATCAAATCCAACCAGCGGCAACAACACCAGGTCCAGTGTCCAGATCTTGCGCTGGCGCGCTAGTTGGGCGCGCGGCTCCAGAATGCGGAAGCGATTGGGTTTGAGTTTCTCCCCGGGACGGATGCGCTGGAACACCATTTTGGTCCGTGGCCAGGCACTGAGCACCGGCAGATAAGTGGCCTTGCCCCGGCGCTGGGCTTCGCGCAGCAGCAGGCGCGGATCGATTTCGCCGTCGGTGGGCAAGTACAGGGAGATGTGTCGGGCCCGGCGAAAGTGCGGGTCTTGTGCCAGTTGGCGGAACAGGCCTTTGGCAGCCTGGCGTTGCTCGCCTGGGGTCAGTGAGCGGCGCGCCTTGCGCAGCAGGCGGCGGAGTTGCGGGCGGGGCAGCAGCGCAGGTTCGGTCATGGTTCGGCTTCGGCAGGTGAGGGCGAAAACGCACGCATAAAAAATCCGATGCCGGCAAATACCGACATCGGATTCGAATCAGGCTCCCCGGATGAACCGCTGTCAACTTAGCCCTTGAACCCGAAAGTTCAAGGTGGAAGATGCAGTAGACTTTAAGGCTTTCCGTCTAGCGGACATGCACACCAGCCCAACGTGCAACTTCCAGGGTAGTGCGAATCGGCTCAGGGACATCGTCAACTGGCAAGCACCCCAGGGAGTGCGGCGAGTATACCGCAAGCGGCCGGTTGAATCAGCCCTTGCTGGTGTTCTGATCGTCGGCGAGGACCAGATCGACACGATCGAGCAAGTCGCGCACCTGTTCACGGGTCGAACCGCTGGCCTGGATGTCCGGGCGCTCTTCTTTGTGCAAGAGGTCGTGGGTGATGTTCAGCGCGGCCATCACGGCGATGCGGTCGGCGCCGATGACTTTGCCGCTGCTGCGGATCTCGCGCATCTTGCCGTCCAGGTAGCGTGCGGCACTGACCAGATTGCTGCGTTCTTCCTGCGGGCAGATGATCGAATACTCTTTGTCGAGGATCTGCACGGTGACGCTATTGCTTGAACTCATGAGTCTTGCTCCAGGGCCTTGAGGCGCGAAATCATCGATTCGACCTTACGCCGGGCGATTTCGTTTTTTTCAATGAGGTGAGCGCGTTCCTCGCGCCAGGTCTTTTCCTGAGCTAGTAAGAGTGCATTTTGACTCTTAAGTTGCTCGACTCGGGTAATCAGCAGTTCGAGTCTGGCCATCAGCGCTTGCAGGTCGGTGTCTTCCATTGTGTCCACTGGGTCGGAGTCTGTCTGATGGGATAGCTGGCGGACAGCCTTTAA
Source organism: Pseudomonas sp. HMWF006 (assembly GCF_003061205.1). Lineage (NCBI taxonomy): Bacteria > Pseudomonadati > Pseudomonadota > Gammaproteobacteria > Pseudomonadales > Pseudomonadaceae > Pseudomonas > Pseudomonas sp. HMWF006. The sequence goes on along the minus strand of NZ_QAIU01000395.1, from coordinate 5,826 downwards.
TAGTCTTGGCGAGTCTGTCGATGTAGGATACAAGGCCTTCATTCTAGACATAGCGCCGTCTGGCGCCTAGCTGCCCATGACCATTGCGAATTCCCCGTACCAAGCCTTTGCCACCCTGCTGACTTCCAGCGGCCACAACGTCTCGCCTGCCGAACTGCATGGCCTGCTGCTTGGCCGCAGTTGCGCCGGCGCCGGCTTCGACAACGAAGGCTGGCTGATCGACGCCGCCGAATTGCTCGAAGGCGACATCCAGGACAACGTCCGCAACGCCCTGATCGGCCTGCAAGAGATGGTCAAAGGCGAGCTGACCGGCGACGACGTCACTGTCGTTCTGCTGTTGCCGACCGATGATGCACCACTGACCGACCGCGCCGCCGCGCTGGGCCAATGGTGCCAGGGCTTCCTCAGCGGTTTCGGCCTGAACTGCCGCGACAGCAGCATGCTCAGCACTGAAGCCACCGAAGTGCTGCAGGATCTGGCCGCCATTTCCCAAGTGCAGGATGCCCTGGAAGAATCCGAAGACGGCGAAACCGACTACATGGAAGTCATGGAGTACCTGCGCGTTGCGCCGCTGCTGCTGTTCTCGGAAACCAAGAAAGCCGACGTGCCGCCAGCCGCCAAGCCGTCGCTGCATTAATCGCGTGCCAGGGAAAGCCATCTGCCCATGACCCATATCCCCAAAGCGGAATACAGCCGTCGCCGCAAGGCCCTGATGGCGCAGATGGAACCCAACAGCATCGCGATCCTGCCTGCCGCCGCGGTGGCGATCCGCAACCGCGACGTCGAGCACGTCTACCGTCAGGACAGCGACTTCCAGTACCTCAGCGGATTCCCCGAGCCGCAAGCCGTTATCGTCCTGATGCCGGGCCGCGAGCATGGCGAGTACGTGCTGTTCTGCCGTGAGCGCAATGCCGAGCGCGAATTGTGGGACGGTCTGCGCGCAGGGCAGGAAGGTGCGATCCGCGATTACGGTGCCGACGACGCCTTCCCAATCACTGACATCGACGACATTCTTCCGGGCCTGATCGAAGGTCGCGACCGGGTGTATTCGGCGATGGGCAGCAACCCCGAATTCGACCGCCACCTGATGGACTGGATCAACGTGATCCGCTCCAAGGCGCACCTCGGCGCCCAGCCACCGAACGAATTCGTTGCCCTGGATCATCTGCTGCACGACATGCGCCTGTATAAATCGGCGGCAGAAGTGAAGGTGATGCGCGAAGCCGCACGGATCTCGGCCCAGGCCCACATTCGTGCGATGCAGGCCAGCCGGCCGGGGTTGTACGAGTACAGCCTCGAAGCCGAACTCGATTACGAGTTCCGCAAAGGCGGGGCGAAAATGCCCGCCTACGGTTCGATCGTCGCTGCCGGGCGCAACAGCTGCATCCTGCATTACCAGCAGAATGACGCGCTGCTCAAGGACGGCGATCTGGTGTTGATCGACGCCGGTTGCGAAATCGACTGCTACGCCAGCGACATCACCCGGACCTGGCCGGTCAACGGCAAGTTCTCGCCGGAGCAAAAAGCGATCTACGAGTTGGTGCTGGCCTCGCAGGAAGCCGCGTTCGCCGAAATCGCCCCGAACAAGAACTGGAATCAGGCCCACGAAGCCACGGTTCGGGTGATCACCGCAGGTCTGGTGCAGCTCGGGATATTGCAGGGCGAGGTCGACGAATTGATCGCGACGGAAGCCTATAAAGCGTTTTACATGCACCGCGCCGGCCACTGGCTGGGCATGGATGTTCACGACGTCGGCGAGTACAAGGTCGGCGGCGAATGGCGGGTGCTGGAGGTCGGCATGGCGCTGACCGTGGAACCGGGCATCTACATAGCCCCGGACAATCAGAACGTAGCGAAGAAATGGCGCGGCATTGGCGTGCGCATCGAGGACGACGTGGTAGTGACCAAGAGCGGTTGTGAAATCCTCACGGGCGGCGTGCCGAAAACCGTCGCTGACATCGAAGCGCTGATGGCGCAAGCACGGGCACGCGCGGCATGAGTCGAGTCAACCTGGCAATCATCGGTGGCGGCCTGGTCGGCGCCAGTCTGGCGTTGGCCTTGCAGGCCGGGGCCAAGGCCCGTGGCTGGAAAATCGTCCTGATCGAACCGTTTGCCCCGGGCGACAGCTGGCAGCCGAGCTACGATGCCCGTTCGTCGGCGCTGTCCTTCGGTTCGCGGCAGATCTATCAGCGGTTGGGCGTGTGGCAGGAAATTTCCCGCCGCGCCGAGCCGATCAAACAGATTCACGTGTCTGACCGTGGGCGCTTCTCCACTGCCCGACTGTCGGCGATGGAAGAGGGCGTGCCGGCGCTCGGTTACGTGGTGGAGAACGCCTGGCTCGGCCAGTGCCTGTGGCAGCATCTGGATAAAGACGTGATCAGTTGGCGCTGCCCGGCGGAAGTCGCGCGCATGGAGCCGCTGCCTGACGGTTATCGCCTGACCCTCAACGATGAAACCACCGTCGAGTGCGATCTGGCAGTGCTCGCCGATGGCGGTCGCTCCGGGCTGCGCGAGCAGTTGGGCATCAACGTGCGCAAGCGTCCGTACAACCAGAGCGCACTCATTGCCAACATCACCCCGAGCGAAGCGCACAACGGCATGGCCTTCGAGCGCTTCACCGACGAAGGCCCGATGGCCTTGCTGCCATTGCCGGAAAACCGCTGCGCGCTGGTCTGGACCCGTCTGGGCATGGACGCGCAACGTTTGGCCGACCTCAGCGAGCGCGATTTCCTCAGCGAACTGCAAGGCGTGTTCGGTTACCGTCTCGGTACCCTGAAGCAGGTGGGAGCACGCCATCTGTATCCGCTGTCGCTGGTCGAGGCCGAAGAGCAAGTGCGTTCGCATCTGGCCGTACTCGGCAACGCCGCACACAGCCTGCACCCGATTGCCGGGCAGGGCTTCAACCTGTCGTTGCGCGATGCCGATGCCCTGGCCGCCGCGTTGCTCGCCAGCGACAAACCGCTGGGCGACTTCGCCACGTTGCAGGCGTATCGCGAGCGCCAGCGCCTGGATCAAGACCTCACTGTGGGCTTCTCGGATCAGGTCACGCGATTGTTCGGCAGCACCCAGCCGCTGGTTTCGCTGGGGCGCAACATTGGTTTGCTCGGCCTCGATCTGCTGCCTCCCGCCAAGCGCTGGTTTGCCCGCCAGGCCATGGGGCTGGGGACGCGGCCGGATGCTTGAGCGGCTGGCCGGCACTTTCACTTTCAGGAGCGCGCCGCCCACCGGCGCGCTCGGTAAAACCCTTTACGGGCGGCGCACGCCGCCAGCGAGACAGGCTTAAAGCATGGAAATGCGCGCAGATCTGCTGATTGTCGGGGCCGGAATGGTCGGCAGCGCCTTGGCGCTGGCGCTACAGGACAGCGGGCTGGAAGTCCTGCTGCTTGACGGCAGCCCGTTGAGCGTCAAACCGTTCGCCGTCGACGCTCCGTTCGAACCGCGGGTGAGTGCGCTGTCGGCGGCCAGCCAGCGGATTCTCGAACGCCTCGGCGTGTGGGACGGCATCGCCAGCCGGCGCAGCAGCCCGTACACCGACATGCACGTGTGGGACGGCAGTGGCACCGGCCAGATTCATTTCTCGGCGAGCAGTGTGCACGCCGAGGTGCTGGGGCATATCGTCGAAAACCGCGTGGTTCAGGATGCCTTGCTCGATCGTTTGCACGACTGCGATCTGGGCATGCTGGCCAACGCCCGACTGGAGCAGATGCGCCGCTCCGGCGATGACTGGCTGCTGACCCTGGCCGATGGTCGCCAGTTGCGCGCGCCGTTGGTGATTGCCGCTGACGGCGCCAATTCAGCCGTTCGCCGGCTGACCGGCGTGGCGACGCGCGAGTGGGATTACCTGCACCACGCGATTGTCACCAGCGTGCGCAGCAGCAAGCCGCACCGGATGACCGCGTGGCAGCGCTTTACCGATCACGGACCGCTGGCGTTTCTGCCACTTGAGCGCGACGGGCAGCAGGATTGGTGCTCGATTGTCTGGTCGACCACCCCGAGCGAGGCCGAGCGCTTGATGGCACTGGATGAAGCGGCTTTCTGCCAGGCGCTGGAGCGCGCCTTTGAAGGTTGCCTGGGCGAAGTCATCAGCGCTGATCCGCGCCTTTGCGTGCCGCTGCGTCAGCGCCATGCCAAACGTTATGTGGCCGAAGGTCTGGCGCTGATCGGTGACGCGGCGCACACCATTCACCCGTTGGCCGGGCAGGGCGTGAACCTGGGTTTCCTCGATGCGGCGGTGCTGGCTGAAGTGCTGTTGCAAGCCAATGAGCGTGGCGAGCGTCTGGCCGATGTGAAGGTGCTGAGCCGTTACGAGCGCCGGCGCATGCCCCACAACCTTGCGCTGATGGCGGCGATGGAGGGCTTCGAGCGTTTGTTCCAGGCCGATCCGCTGCCAGTGCGCTGGCTGCGCAATGCCGGGTTGAAGATTGTTGAGCAGATGCCGGAGGCGAAGGCGCTGTTTGTGCGTGAAGCCCTTGGTTTGACGGGCGATCTACCGGCCCTCGCCAAGCCTTGATCTTTTCGTTGTTGCTGATGGCCACATCGCGAGCAGGCTCACTCCTACAGGGAAACGTATTCCAACGGTAGGAGGAGTCGTGCAACATCTGGTAACTCCTTGGAAAAGTGTTCGATTGAGAACCTAAATGTGAGTCCTTATCATTTGGGCCACATTTTCCGACCGAGAGATCACTCCCATGTTGGCACCCAAGCGTCTCCTGACCGCCCTGGCCCTGACCCTGATCGGCAGCACCACCGCCCAGGCCGCCGACGAGGTGGTGGTCTACTCCTCGCGTATTGATGAGCTGATCAAACCGGTGTTCGACGCCTACACCGCGAAGACCGGGGTGAAGATCAAGTTCATCACCGACAAGGAAGCGCCGCTCATGCAGCGGATCAAGGCCGAGGGCGAAAACGCCACCGCCGACCTGCTGCTCACTGTCGATGCCGGTAACCTCTGGCAGGCCGAGCAGATGGGCATTCTGCAGCCGTTCACCTCGAAGACCATCGACGCCAACATCCCGCCGCAATATCGCTCTTCGACCCATGCCTGGACCGGCCTGAGCTTGCGCGCGCGGACCATCGCCTATTCCACCCAGCGGGTAAAACCGGGCGAGTTGACCACCTACGAAGCACTGGCCGACAAGAACTGGGAAGGGCGCCTGTGCCTGCGCACGGCGAAGAAGGTCTATAACCAGTCGCTGACCGCGACCATGATCGAAGTGCACGGTGCCGAGAAGACCGAGAAAATCCTCAAGGGCTGGGTCAACAACCTGTCCACCGACGTGTTCTCCGACGACGTGGCGGTGCTGGAGGCGATCAATGCCGGCCAGTGCGACGTCGGCATCGTCAACACCTACTACTACGGTCGCCTGCACAAGCAGATGCCGGAGCTGCCGGTGAAACTGTTCTGGCCGAACCAGGCCGATCGCGGCGTGCACGTCAACCTGTCGGGTATTGGCCTGACCAAACACGCGCCGCACCCGGAAGCCGCCAAGGCGCTGGTCGAGTGGATGACCACGCCTGAAGCGCAGAAGATCTTTGCCGATGTGAACCAGGAGTTCCCGGCCAACCCGGCGGTGGCGCCTTCGGAAGAAGTGGCGGCATGGGGCAAGTTCATCGCCGACACCTTGCCGGTGGAAGTGGCGGGCAAGCGTCAGGCCGAAGCGATCCGCATGATGGATCGGGCGGGCTGGAACTGAGGCTTTTCGTATAACGGTTCATCGTTCAAGATCGCTCCCTCACCCCAGCCCTCTCCCGGAGGGAGAGGGAGCCGACTTGTAGTGTTTTCGAAACCTGAGTTCGACTCGATGTTTCGGGTCGATGTAGCTACCT